>NZ_BCPZ01000017.1:0-17528 GCF_001950615.1 Candidatus Protochlamydia sp. W-9 | reverse complement strand
TACTATAATGTTTAATATTTTCTCAAACCAATCATTTTTATAAAGATAAAAACCTCTCTTTTTATTTAAACCTATATTATATCTATACTTTTTAAAAAATTTAAACGAAAAATTTTTGTTAGTCGGATCTATCTAAGTTTTTTTGAAATGTTACAGTCAATCAGTAAAAAAATTATAAAGAAAAATATTTGAGGTTAAGCAAAGGAAATATACGAAAAAAAGGAATTTAAAGAGAATTTATCGATCAACTAATTCATTCACTAGTTAATCGATAAAGAATAACTAATGAACTAAAGATACTGGACTTTTAATGTCCCTTTTCTGTTCATAACAGCATTTGCTAAAGCCTGTTGGTCTTCGACGCTAAGATCTTTATTAAATCCAACTAATCTAACTTTGCAAGTAGCGTCTTGTAAGTATTGTGCAAAACTTTTTACATCATTAACTTGTTTTATGGCCTTAAAATTGCATTTCTGAACATCAGAATGACTTTTGAGGTAAGCGATAAAAGGAGCCATAGATTTAATGATACTTGTTCTTTCTCTTTGATTGAGTTCGAGTGCAGTATCCAATTGATATTTAGTAGCCATTTCTAAGGCATAATCAGTACCGGTTATTTCAATTTTCGGTAAACAAAAAACGCCTTGGAAAACGTTAGTTAGAACGATAGCTTTTGCGGCTTGTACTTTTTGTCCTGATAGCGCAACTTTTTGGTTGGCTAAATTAAGCTCTTGTTGTGCTCTTAAAAGTTCTTGTGCACTTTTCGCAGCTTTTTGTTGAGCAGCTAAAGTCTCGGCATGAGCCTGGCTTTTCAGTCGAGAAAGCTCAACATGAGTATGTAAAACATTTTTAACGTCTTGTAAAAGGTTTTCATGATGTGAAGGATAACCACCAGTAGCATGCATAAGCAAACTCCTTAATTAAGGTTTATTGAAAAATTAATACAATCTTTAAAAATTTAGTCTTACTAACAACTACTTATTTGTCAAGATGTTTACTTAAAAAAAATATTTAATTTTAGCTTTGATAAAAAAATAATATGCTATAATTAAGAATAAATCTTATTAAATTAGGTTTTTGTATGAATAATGATTATTCTCACTACAATCAACCAATTAGTTCTTTTTCTTCTCCTTTACAACTTAATAAAAATCAACATAGTGATCAAACTGTGATTGGTGGTCATGAATACACCAATCAGTTAGAAGGTCAGGTTAAAGTTACAGGAGAAAAGATTACCATTTCGAGCCAAGAAAGTTTTGAAGAATTAGGACAGATGGATTTAGTAGATTCCTTTGGCTCCTCTATTGAAGGAAAAATTCTTGAAACTAAAACCGAAGAATCGCTTTCTTTTGATGATAATGACTTTGATAGTTTTGTTAATGAAGAATTTAATGATGGATTTGAAACCATTAATAATGACGATGATTGGGGAAGCTGGAATACAGAGGCAGAGCAACATTATGTTGATATAGAAGATCAACATGTTGCAGCAGAAATTATAGAAGAGAAAATAGAAGTCCATCATATGGATGTAGTCGATGTGAATGAGAAAGCTGCAGTTGAGAATCATATAGATCAGCAGATGGCTGATAACATCGATACGTTAAAAGAAATGTTTGAAGGATGTGACTTTGGAGAAGGGGTTAATGTTGATAGGCTAATGCAAAATGCTTTAGAGGAATTGAAAGACATTTCAGATGATCCTCAAGAAGCTATTGAGCGCGCAGCAGACAAATTATTAGATCATGTTAAAGGTTTGTCCGACGAAAAAAGGCAAGAAATCAAAGAAAAATTGGTTGCCCATTTTACTCAATATGCTCACGTGCATAATCCTCACTTAGCAATTTTATCACCACGCGATTCAGAGACAAATAAAGATCTTACTTCAGATAAAGCACGCCACCAAGAAATTATTCATAGTAGCTCAAAAGAGAAAGTTGACCAAAAAAAAGAAAAAGAAACTGCAATTGCAAACGGAACACCTCTGAATGTAGCTGCTTTTATCAGACTTGTTAGTAGGTCTTCAAAAGATCTACAAGTTATGATGATGGCAAAAATTAAAGAAGCTAGAAATGAGGAAAGTACACAAAAGCAAGTAGCAGACAAAGCTGATTTAATTAAACAGCAAACTCTTAAAAAAGAAATCCTCAATGAAGAAATTCTTAAAGGAGAGATTAAACACTCTATTTTGAAAAATAAAATTGTTCAAGAATCAACAAGAACGACTACTTTTTTAGAGACAGTTTTTGTTAAAACAATTGAAAACGGGAAGTTTACTCTTTTAAGACGATCTCAAGAAATGTTAGTTGGCCGAATCAAAATTTACTCAGCAATTCGGACGTAAACATATTTTGCATGTATAGTGAATTAAATTGAAAATTACATTTTTTATTATGAATAGGTTAAAAATGAATAATTGTTTGCCTCAGATAAGAAACTAAATTTTTTTAAATTTAATCTAATTGTTCTCTTGAAATTGTGGCCCAACATAATTTATTGGGTTTAAGTCAGGTGAATAGGGCAGCAAGGAAATCACTTGATACCCAGCGATTGAATTAAATGTTTTGTTTTTTGCGATCAATGGAATGTTGCATTGTCCAAAATCAAAGCCTAGCCAGGTCTTAATTCTGGAACTAAAAATTGTTCTAGCCATAGTTTAAACAAATCCATGTTGCATGTTCCTTGGTAACAAAACGGAGCAGCGATATCAGAACCAACTTTTTCAGTAAGAAAACTCTCTTTTCGATCCCGCTTTCCTGGGTGCTGCACTGAACATGGTTCCTCTGAAAGGGATCTATCCAAAAGACTATCAACGGATGGATTAACTCTTATTTTCCATCCACATAGGCGCGATTTTTTAGTGGTATCCTTTCTATTTTTTAAAGCTCTGCTTTTTTGCTTTCTTTCTCTCTTGATAGAATGCACTCTTTTTGGTGATTTTTTGTCGTTTACAAGCATAAAAAGTGTAGCTTGTACAATGACGGCAGATGAACAACGATTTCTCTTAAATAGGCCTCTAAGTAAGATTTTATAAATTTCAGTAAAATTTCATCCTTTATCTTTCTAGCGAGGCTATTCTTATTTTAGGCGTCAGCTTTCCTTCTTTTTTCTTTTGGATCCAATTCCAAATTGCTTTAAAGCTTAAAACAAAAAATGTTGCCGTTATTACTCTAAATCCCCCGGCCTCTATATAACGATGATACGTTCTCTTAAGTCATTGCTTATTAATGAAAAAGCCGAACTTATTAATAAAAGAGATGATTTAAATACGCTATGAATTTAATAATAGCAAAACTTTTCTATGGTAGTTTTCAAAAGAAAAATTTAGCCAAGATGACAAGTGATGAAGCAAATGCTATTGTATCGACCTATGGATTAGATAAAGCTTTTATTTTAGACATAAAAGCAAGAACAAGCAAAGTTACTTCTATGCTTTCTTTTATACAGTTCATAAAAAATAATCGAGCACCTCTTTGCAACTTTCAAAAAATTAGCCATGTGACAAATGTAAAGACATTTGTTCAATATATCCAAGACTCTTCTAGTTTTGTCAGAGCTGTTGTGATGAAAAAGGTATTATCGACAAAGAAAAGCAAAGCTTAACAGGCGCTATTGTTAAACGAAACGGAACATTAAAAGTTCAATACGTTTAGCAAATACCTGCTATGTTTATTTTTTAAATAAGAGACGCTTATATCAACTAATATGCAACTTCTCATTATTTAATAGGAATACTCAAATTGTAGTTCCTTAAAAGATGAGATTAATCAGCTTAAAAAAAATTTAAGCATTTTCAATCTCAGGACATTTTGCTAAAATAAAAAAAGATGTCTAGGAGATTTAAAGGACCTTCTCATAAGCATCAAATTTTTAAAGATTTTTAATTTTAATCTTTTCTCCCTATTCTAACATAAAACAAATATCATTGCTGTTTAGCCAGACAAAATTTCGCTCGGGGAAGCCTTTTGTGCGTTTGTGTCACCATAATTAACATTAACAGTAAATAGATGAAGATGCAGATGGAGATCAATTCCGATAAGTTTGGTTTTTATTGAAATAATTCCATTTGCTAACAAACAGGCGTAATGACTAATACATTCAAATAATTGAGATAAAACTTTAAAGATAGGCTGGATAAATGAAGCTATTTTTAATAAAAAGCCCTTCTCTTGACGATCTTCTCTAATGATTACACGTGAAAAATCTTCGATAGGTTGAACAAGAGCAGCTATTTTTAATAAAACGTGATCTTTTTGAGAAACTTCACAGACTATACGAAAATGATCTTCAAGAGAACAAACTTTAAAATTTGATTGTTTTTGTGGCAAAGTATCTGAATGATAAGTACCTAAGCTAGGTAAGTTAATGTTGTTCATACAATTCTACTCTTTTTTTATGAATTTGAAAAAATTCAGATGTATTGAAATCTTCGTCAATTAAATCCTTATAAAAATTATTTTCAGCATACTGATGAAGCAAGTATTTTATTTCCTCTATCGCACGATGGTGAACTTTTACATAAATTTCAGCCGGTATCCTTGTTTCTGTAAATTTTTCAAGTTCAACGATAGACCATGAATCGAGCGATAAATTGAAATTTCGTAATTTCTGAGCTACTAAACAAAAATTTTTCAATTTTGATTCAGGAAATTGATCAATTAAATAATCGGTATATTCTCTAGAAGGAGCTCGTCGTTCGGGATCAATTATTGTTGTTATGTTCACAAATTCGTGCCCATATAAATAGTTCAATATACAATTGGGAAAAAAACTTGCCATTTCTCTATACACACCGTTATCCAGCAATTTCATGCAGATTTGATATTCTTGAATGGCTTTATCGGCAATTTGTCTAGTTTTGTCAAGTTGTATTGATAATGTGACAGAATTGGTAAAATCAGAAATGTCTTTGATTTGATAAAAATAAAACTTGTAAAGGCTATAGCTGAAATAGCTAGGAATTTGAATGCTCATATCATATAGAAATCTCAATTTAGAATAAGAGGAAGGTGAGCCGATATTGTCAAAAAAACTTTTTGAAGCAGCCTTAACAACAGAAGGGGGAGAAGAAAAAAAGCCTGTTTCATTGTCGATTTGGACATCTTTAATTAGCTGATCCCAAGAATTAAGAGCGTTAAAAGAATTAACAATAAACTCACAGGGATTGTCAATGCTAAGATTAATTGTCATAATTCCCTCCAATTTATCCTATATATTTCAGTTAAAACTTCAACATATTTTTTAATTTTTTTTCATGTTCGTTTTTTTAACTATGCTTTCATGTTTTTAAACGTAGCAATCAGCTAATTTAAAAGTATTTTACTTTTTATTGCAGTAAAGCTAGATCTCGTACAAAACATATTAAAACAATCAAATATTTTTTAATAAGAAAATTTAATACGCATTTTTTGTTTAAATCTTTAATTTTTTTATAAAAGCCGTTTTTATATATCTATAAATCTGTTTTTTATATTAGGAAATCATATGATAAAAAATTGCAATTAAAATAATTTAGTACGATTAATTGCAAAATTAAGCGGCATATAACCAGTTTAATTAAAGAGTTTTTAACGCAGCCTTCATCAAACAGCATTAGTTATGGCGGTAACCAAATAGTATTTAATCAAGATCTGCGAAATTATCTTAAGAATATCCTAAGACAACATTTTTAATTTTATATCCAACAACATGCTAAAGAAAAATCGGATCTATCAAAATGGCTGATCGGATTTTGTTTTTTAAATTTGGCAAATTAGTGGAAGAAGGCACTCAAGATCATTTGCTGAAAGCAAACCAAGAATACGCTCATTTATTTTTTCAACAAGCTAAACAATATCAGTTAAACCAATCATAAATTTTGGCTTTTCAGCTTAACTCTGGAAATGCTGCTGATGTTTCTATTGCCGAAACCTTGTTAAAAGGGATTTTTGGGAAACTATTTGGTGATAAGGGGATTATTTTGAAAGAACTTTCGAAAAAGCTGTTGAAACAAGGCTTTGAACTACTTACTACCCTAAGATCAAATGGGGAGCAGAATCTTATGAAGTTGATAGACAAAATTCTTCTTAGAAAGTGAGCTGTCATTGAAATAGTAAATAATCCATTAAAAAATATCTCTCAATTTGAATAGACACAGAAGTGCTGGAAATTTTTAATTAATACTAGCCGCAATTGCCGCTCATATTTATCAACCTAAAACGCCATCTATAAATTTAGCAGAGCAACATCAATTATTACTAATGTTTGTGAGAAAATCAAAAATTTAATTTACTCATTTTCATTTGTCTATTTCTTTTTATGGTTTATCTTATAAAATTTTAATAAGGATTTTTATATAAAACGATAGTGTTATCCGATTATTAACGCGAAGCAGGAAAATTTTCTTCTTTTTTTATCATTATTTTAAGAAAAATTAAGAGTATCTCAATTAGAAATAATTAATTTTATTTGCCTTGAATTTATTTTTTGATTAGTTTCAAGTCGGTACTATTTACACAAAGATTAATTTTGAAACAGTTTAAAATGACAGTTTCATTTAATTGGTGAGTACTAAGCGATAAAATTTATATCATTTATTAACAGTGAGTAAAATAAAATAGTAAAGCACACTTTTTATTCTATTCTAAAAAGTGATTTATTTGAAACTTATAGGAGTGTTAAATATGTCAATTAATTTAAATTCTTCTGCCTGCAATTTTGACGATCCTTACTGGGATAATATAATATCAGATCAACTAACAGCGGACCAATCAAAAGTAATTATATCGGATGAAAATACGATAGAAATGAACGTGCATGTTTCTCCTCCAAACAGCATGCCTCCTGTTGTAGGCTATAATACACCTTCTCCTGAAGAAGATGTAGTGGAAGAATGTCTTAAATGTTTTGACTGTCCTATTACTCTTCAACCTTTCACAGATCCTGTTGTAGATGATTGTGGCCATACATTTGAACGAGAAGCAATTATGGAAATTTATAACAGAGCAATTGCTAAAGGAATACCATTTATATGCCCTTTGGACCCAACCAAAATCTTAGATGTTACTAGATTTGTTAAAAATTATAGCCTAGCTGTTGCACAGGAAAAGGTGACCAGGCTAACTGATGAGTATACTGCTTTAAAGACAACAGATGTAGGCAAGCTGACTGAAGAATATATTGCTTTAAAAACAACAGATGTAGGTAAATTAACTGAAGAGTATACCGCTTTAAAAACAACAGCTGTTCAAACAATTGAAGAGCTAATGCAAAAGCATAAAGAAGAGATGCAAAAGCATAAAGCAGATATACAAAAGCATAAAGCAGAGAGGCAAGAGTATAAGGCAGAGAGGCAGGATTATAAGGCAGAGATAAAAAAAATGATTGGTGATCATGAACAGTTTTTAAAAGATTTTAGGCCTCTTGCGCGTGAGACAGTAGAAAATCTAAATAGAAGTGCTAATGTTTTACAGCAATGCTCTGTACTTGAAAGTAAAAATTCCGCTTTGGAAAAAGAAGTTAAAAATTTACAAGACATGGGTATAGCAGATAGATTAGTGACCTACGTCTATCCTCGCTATAATGATACTGTTTCTAAAAGAAATCTAACGCCTGAAGAACAAAAAGTCCTTAATCAATCTACTACGATAACTGCTAAAGAAATTAATGCAGAAGAAAGAAAATTAAGAGATTTAAAGGTTAAGATAGAAGAAAAATATTGGCCAACGACAGAGAAAAAATAAAATTGCTTACGCTGTTAATCTGGATGTTAACAAAGTTTTTTAAGTCCAGATTAACTTATTTTTTTTCTGTCTTTAATCGATTGATTATAAATCGCTATTAGGTTATTTGTTTGTATAAAAATCCGGTTTCTGTGCTAATCGGATCAAAAAAATAATTATAGAGCTATTTGGCTAGATCTGGTAAAATAGTAATAAAACATAGTTTTTTTATTTTATTCCAAAGCCGCAGTTTTATTTTAAAGATTATAGGATCGTTAAATATGTCAATACATTTAAGTCCTTCAATGTATTCTTCTGCTTATTCTTTACCAAACCAACCAAGACGAATTGTTACAAATTCTCGTTTAGGCAGTGTTCAGAAGAAGGTGAGCATTCTTACTAAAAATCCTAAGCAACTTGAACCTATTTCAGCGATTCAAACAATTGAAAAGCTGATGCAAAAGCATAAAGCAGAGAGGCAAGAATATAAAGCAGAGAGGCGAGAATATAAAGCAGAGAGGCAAGAATATAAAGCAGAGAGGCAAAAGCATAAAGCAGAAATGCAAAAGTTAATGGATGACCATAAGCAGTTTTTAAGAGATTTTAGACCTCCTTTATGCAAGGTAAAAGAAAGTTTAAATACAAACGCTGATCTTGATCAACAAACCGTAGTTGAAAAAGAGACAGACAACATTTCTTCATTTACGAATTCAATAAGTCAAGAAAATATAGCAAAGCCAAGTTGGTTGGAAACAGCATTAAAGATTATCCAGACATTAATAAACAACTTGTTCAGTTTTGTTAAAATAAAGTAATTTAGTAGAGATTCTAGAGCTTCAAACGTTTTATAAATGATAAAGATTATAGGAACGTTAAATATGTCAATACATTCAAGCCTTTTAAACTCTTCAATGTGCTCTTTTGATTATCATCCCTTAGCAAATCCAGCAAGAGAAATTGTTACGAGGTCACGTTTAGGCGGTGTTCAAAGAAAAGTGAACAAGGTCGCTAAAAGACCTACCCAACCTGAATCTATTTCTACGATTCAAATCATGCAAAATCTTATAAAAGAGCATGAAGCAAGGGTTCAAGAGCATGAAGCAAAAATGCAAAAATTAATGGATGATCATGAAAAGTTTTTAAGAGATTTTAGATCCCCTCCACGCAAGGTAAAAGAAAGTTTAAATACAAATGCTGATCTCGATCAACAAGCCGTAGTTGAAAAAGAGACAGGCAATATTTCATTATTTACGAATTCAATAAGTCAAGGAAATATAGCAAAGCCAAGTTGGTGGGAAACGGCATTAAAAATTATCCAGACATTAATGAACAGCTTATTCAGTTTTGTTAAAATAAAGTAATTTAGTAGAGATTCTAGAGCTTCAAACGTTTTTATAAATAATAAAGCTGCTTTATTTTAAAGTTTATAGGATTGTTAAATATGTCAATACATTCAAGCCCCTTAAGCCCTTTAATGTGCTCTTTCGATTATTCCTTGGCAAATCCAGCAAGAGAAATTGTTACGAATTCTCGTTTAGTTGGTGTTCAAAAGAAGGTGAGCAAGCTTACTAAAAGACCTAATCAACTTGAACTTGTTTCAGCGATTCAGACAATTGAAAAGCTGATGCAAAAGCATAAAGCAGAGAGACAAAAATATAAAGCAGAGAGGCAAAAGCATAAAGAAGAAATGCAAAAGTTAATGGATGACCATAAGCAGTTTTTAAGAGATTTTAGACCTCCTTTATGCAAGGTAAAAGAAAGCCTAAATACAAACGCTGATCTTGATCAACAAGCCGTAGTTGAAAAAGAGACAGACAACATTTCTTCATTTACGAATTCAATAAGTCAAGAAAATATAGCAAAGTCAAGTTGGTGGGAAACAGCATTAAAGGTTATCCAGACATTAATGAACAGCTTATTCAGTTTTGTTAAAATAAAGTAATTTAGTAGAGTTTCTAGAGCTTCAAACGTTTTTATAAATGATAATGGTAAAGCTGCTAGAAAAAAGCCCAGGCTAACCGAGCAATAGCTTAAGCTAGTCAAGAAAGAGCACAGACTAGTCGAGAAAAAGCAAGGATTAATAAGGAAAATTTTAACTCTAAAACGAAAATAATGACTGAAACGCTTTTCTGCGCGTCTTTTGGTAAAAAATTAGATCCTGCACAAGCTAGCCAAACTGTAGCCCGCTATGCTTTAGATCGAGCACTCAATTTAGAAATAGAAAAAGAGCTAGCCACGTGATTTTTACTTCTCCTTTCATTCAATATTTAAAAGAGCATTCCGAGTTGATTTCTTGTAATTTTAAACTCCTTACATTAATTACTGATGTAAAACATTTAGTTCAATACCTACAAGCTACCTCTTGTGCCGTTCAAAATGTTATTGTGAAATAGTATTACAGCTGCTGGAAAAAGCCAGTTTAGCTACAGCTGTCACAAACAGACCGGTCTTAAAAGTGACATACATCTAACCACTCATTAATTCTTTATTGATCAAATGCTAAATAGGCGGTTGTTCGATTCTCCTTCTTATTTTTTTTTAATTACAAACCTTAAACAAACAAAAATATAGCTTTTATAATTAAATTCTATCGATATAAAAATGAAATTATCAAAATTAGGTTATTCAATTTCTGCTTATCTAGCCTCAATTTTTTAAATTTTATAAAAATAAAATTGTCAATATAAAGGCTACAAATTTAGTTACTTAAACTTGTAAATTATAATAAGTTAGATGGGTTAAATAAAAAAAACATTTGATTAAAAAGGTTAAGGGGTTTTTATATTGTCTATATAAATATCTTTTAGTAGTAAAGAAAAAGGACATTTATAAAAAACTAAGTTATTTAAGTTAAATTTAAATATTTTCAAGAGGCGATAGTATGGAAGCTCCATCTACTAATTTTTTTTATTCTAAACAAGAAGTGTTAAGCTTCATTAGGGAGGCTGTGGCAGATAGCACTAAAGCAGCAGAGAAAGAAAAAAACGAGATAATAGAAAGAGCACAGAAAGAAAAAAATGAAATGGCACAGAAAATCGACCAAGCAGCTAGCGCTATTTTGGCATGTACTGAAAAAGTTAAAAAACAACAGGAAGAAGCTGATAAAAAATTTAGCAAGCTTGCTAATGATTTTTCTGAAGTTAAAGAAGACAATACTACACTTAAGGGCAGAATTGCAACCCTTGCTGCAGATAATAAACAACTTAAAAATGACATGGAAAAGCAAAAGCAGGAGATAAATGAACATAAAGAAAAATTTTCAATAGTTGAGGGAAAATTAAAAATTACCAAAGGAAAATTAAGAGAAAAAACTGAGCAAATAACAGAAATTCAGCAAAAACTTAAAAATTATGAAAAAGCAAACCAAGAACTTTCCGAAGAAAAAATAGCGCTTGTCAATAAAAATATTGAACTCAAAAATGAAAAAGAAGCTTTAAAAGCTCAATCAGATATTTTAAGCAAGGAAAAAGCAGAGCTTGAAAACAGATTGAAAGCAAACCAAGAAGAAATGGCAGAGCATACGAAAATTTTAGATGAGATATTAAAATGTCATTTTGAATTGGAAAGGAATAGTCAATTACAAATTGCTGAAAAAATACAAGAAATTGCTGAGCAAAAGCTTGAATGCCAAAAATATAGAAATGAAGTTACTTTGACTCAAAATGAATCAGCTAAAGCAAAAAAAGAACGAGATGAAGCTCTACGTAAGTTAGTCACAGAGCAACTAGCACATAAAGTAGCAAATTACAATTTCAATAAAGTTAACGCTGACTTGGAACAAGAGAAAACAAATCACGAGTTAACTAGAATTAATTTAGATATAAGCAACGCTGACTTGGAACAAGAAAAAATAAGACACAAGGGAATTAGATTAAATTTAAGTAAAAGCAATTTTGAATTAAGAAAAATAAAAGAATTAATTAGAGTAGAGTTAGAAAGTAAGCTAGAAGCTGATGAAGAAAGTACCAAAAACCTAGAAAAATTAAGACAAATAGAAAATAACTACAATAAATTGGGAGAAGAGGCGCAAGCTCAAAGAGACAAAATTAAGAAATTTATTTCAGAACTTAGCAATATAAATTTGCAGGATCCTCAGAAATTTAAAGATTGGGTATTAAATTTAGCTAAGTTTGCCAATTTAGATAGTAAAGAACAAAAAGAATTAGAAATTAAAGTATCCCAAATTCAACAGCAGCTAGTAAGCCCAACCGGCTTGCTTTCATGGCAACATCTTGTATTACAATTTTGCAATACATTGATTACAACAGCAATCGCTAGAAGGGTGAGCTAATTAAAGAGTTGCTTTAGCTAAAACACAGGTTGGAAAAAATTCTAACCTGTTTTAATATTTATTATATCTTTGTTATACAAGAGGTACTCTTATGTTGTTTTCTTCATCACTTGAGGCTCAGCAAATTAGTGTTTTTCTTCAGACGCTTGTTGATCGTATGCAAGAAGAACTTGATCACCCTTCTCCAAAAAATGAGCTGGATCCTACGGCAACATTAGAAGATTACTGTCGTAATTTTTTTCTTAAAAAAGATTATCTAGAACGGTTGGAAGAACAAAATCAGCTTATGCAAAAACTTATTTTGCAGAGAAAGATCTACCTTTTTAATTTGAAGAAAAAAAACTCTTTTAGTCATGCTGCCTGTCAAGAAATAGAAAAGGATTGCAGCAAAATCGATGAAAAACTTTCTACTATTACTCCCCAAGTCCAGGATTTAGAACTTCAACAACAAGAATTTAAGCAAACAGTTGAAAAAACGCGTTTTATTCAAGCTGAAATGCTCGAGACCATTAAGCAATGTCATGCAAAGATTGATGAAATAAGAGTGTATACCTCCATTCCCACTCAAGAAGAGCTCGCTGCGGGGAAAAAACAAAATCCTTTCCTTGCTATCATGCAAAACCACTGTGACTTGCTTTGCTCTCACATAGAAATTATGAATAAAATAAATGAGAAAAAAGCAGCTGATTTAGAAATCTTTGACACTGTCTTTGACGAGCTCTCTAGTGATTGTGATGTTCTCATGCAAAGCTCTTATAAAGAACTACAAATCCTTAAGCAAGAAATAAACCAGTCTCGGCAAGATAATGAAGAGTTTATAAAAGGCGTGAAAGAGCTTCAAGAAGGTGGCAGGCAGTTTGCAGAAAAAGTAGAAAAATTTAGTGAGGATACACATAAATTAGTACAGGACGGCAAACAGCTTTCAGAAGAAGTAAAAGAACTTAGTGAAGGCACCCATAAATTAGTACAGGACGGCAAACAGCTTTCAGAAGAAGTAAAAGAATTTAGTGAGAATACTTATCAGTTAGCACAAGATACCAAACAATGGCAAAAAACTGTAACTGCTCTGTCCCAAAAAGAAAAAAGTGCCGTAGAAATAATAGAAAATATTAAAAAAAAAGAATGTGAGATTAAAAAACTTTTTAGCTTTTCTCCTGTGCAAACTATAACGACTCCAACTTCTTCTACTTGTACAGAATTGGTTTCTCAGCAAATAACCAAAAGAAAAATTATATTGCTTGGACCTATCAATAGCTTAATGGCTAGGTTACCCTCTCATAAAAATTTTTCAATTTCTTTTTTAAATAAGATTTGTTTAATTTTTGCTTGGATTGGTATTTTTCAAATTGCCAACACCGTTCTTTCTTTCTATCGACCTAAAAAAAATCATCTTTCTAAACAAAAAGGAGCATTTTTTTCTGCTATCTCATCTTCTAAGAGAAAGCAATCAGATGAATAAAAATTAATCTTCTTAGAAAGAAAGCCTAAATAAAGCGTTTTTTGGAATTGTCGCCCAGCTTGAGCCACGAGCTTAGAGGAAATTTAAAATATCTTTGCAACTCGCTAAAATTATTCTGCACGATTGTATTGTCTAGCAGGGCGTTTTGCAGACTAGCTATTGTTCGTATATTTATTCAACAGTCAAAAAGCCATATAAAAAAACCTGCGACTGCAATGATATTATAATCACCTTGATAAACGGAGTAAATTAATATTAGCAGCCCAATTGATACATTTATCCAACCTTTCCATCCGTCTTTTTTCATAATTAATCGCAATAAGAATCGCAAGGCTCTTCCATATAATCTACAATATAACCAAAAGGCTCTATGCATCGTTTGTAAAATCCTTGACTATCACTACTATGGTAACAGCCTTTTTTAAATAGCACATACTGTTAATGCACAACTTGTGACATTGCCCCATAATTAGGTCCATTTTAAAATAGAAAATTTTACTACCTATGCATTAATTGTTTTTAGCTCATAAGTCTTTTTAAATTCTTCCGGAGAAAGGCCATCTAGCGCGCTATGAGGACGCCATTTATTATAGTCTTCCCTCCTTCTTTTGCTAAGTTTTGCGCTTCTTGCAAACTTATAAACCAATGCTGGTTTAAAAATTCATCTCTGACTCGTCCATTAAAACTCTCTATTGTTCCATTTTGCATTGGTTTACCAGGTTCTATATAATGCCATCCAATAGATGCTCCCTCCGACCATTTTAAAATAGCCCTACTTGTGAATTCAGTTCCATTATCACTGATCATTTGTCTTAAGATACCCTCTGTATTTAATTAACTCTTCCAACTCCCTTACTACTCTTAATCCGGAAAGAGATGTGTCTACAATCATTTTCAAAATCTCCCTAGTAAACTCATCTACAATATTGAGTCATCTGATTTTCTTTCCATTTGCAAGCCGATCCGACATAAAATCAAGGCTCCAAACTTCATTGACTTGTGAAGCTTTTATCCGCGCAAGCCTTATCCCAACTCCTCGTCTTCGAACTCCTCTTTTTCTAAATTTTAGTCCCATTTCCTGATAAAGTCTAAAAAGCTTTTTATGGTTAATCTTAAAGCCCCTTTTTTCAATATAAAATGAATGCGTCGATAACCAAATCGAGGTCTTTCAAGAGCCACAGCTTTAATGAGTGCTTTTATACTTGTTCATCTCCTTGCCTTTTCGACAACTATCGCCCAACTGATCGATGGAATACCAACAATTTAAAAGCCTGTCTTTGGCTCAATCGATGATTTTCTATCATCCATTTAGCACAAAGTCGCTTAGCAGCTGGGCTTACCACTTTTTTGACAAGACATCCTTTAAAGCCACAATGTCTAAAGCTTGGTCAGCAACAAGTCTTTTAAGCTTAGCAATTTCAGATTCAAGGCTCCTTAATCGTTGAGCTTCGGAAACATCCATCCCACTAAACTTTGCTTTCCATTGATAATAAGAAGCTGTGCTGACTCCGTGCTTGCGACAAACTTCTGCAAGAGGTATTCCAGAGCCAACTTCTTTTAGGATTTTAATGATTTGTTCTTCTGTGAATCTTTTCTTCATACTGTTTCCCTTTTTTTAAAGGATAGCATGATTTTCTACTTTCTGTTGGACCTTTTTTGCGGGGCAATGTCACGCTTACCTTAAATAGAATTCAGACTCCTCATCTGTAATAGGCGGAATACCGGGAGCTCTATTACAGTTTGATAGAAATAATAGTAATTCGGTTGGATGTTCTTTTAAATTATCATAAGCTCTTTTATAGCAAAGATCTCCTAGGATAACGCCATTTTCCCAGTTGCTATCCCACTCTTTTTTAAAGTGATCTTTTATTTAGACGTAATATTTAACCCATATTGTTGCTTCTCATCATCTTGTATATCATCATAAAAAAGGTGATCTGCAACATGCATTGCTTCACTAAAATTTAACGATGAACAAACAACTTTGATTGGATAATTTGAAATAAGTGAACTTCAATCTTTCTGAGAAATAGTTTCTTTTATTTTTCTCTTTTTCTGTTGAGTTAAGCTGCTATAATGAATAGAGTTTTTATAAACTTTTTAGCTAAATATCATGAGTTAGGCCATGCTCTCACAAATATATTAATTGATAGCGCCGTCAAACATTTAGTAAACAGGATCAAGCCCGATTTTTTTGATGGGCTAGGCTATTTAAGCTATAAAACAAATGACTATTATATCAATGAACATGAGAAGGTGAGGGTAACGAATGGATAAAGTAAGTAAAGGATTTTTATGTGGTATGTTGCTTTAGGCGTTGAGCTTCTGGTTTTACTTTGGTTTATGGCATGGGTAATTAGATGCCAAAGCTTTAAAATTTATGAGTTATGTAAACAAGAAAGAAACAAAAGAACAATGAGATTAATACAATGGGAAATATTCGTTTTATTGGGCTGCTTCACAATTTCACTTTATGCATTCTTGCGGGGGCTATTCTGGGTTCTGCGTTAGCAATGCCTTGTTATGCTTATGAAGTTCAAGCAAAAGGCGTCAATGTTAACCTAAATGATATTGCGTTTATCGCTAGGATTGAAAAGCTTTATGAAAAAGCTAAACGCTATATTGATAAGCTAGAACATGGCAAGTTAATGGAAGTGATGTTTGATATCAAAACTGAAATAGAAGGCTATACAGGAAAAAAAATTGATATGGATGCTCAAATTGACGCAATCGAAAGAGAAGCTAAAAAGCAAGGTGCACAATTCAAAAAGGGCGAAATTAAGCAAATTAAAAAAGATTTGAAAAAGAAAGATAAAAAAAATTCTCACAAGGCCATGTTTTTATATGACTGCAATATGTATGGCATTGATTTTAACCAAGAGGAATGCGACTTACATTTCGACGCTCTTTGTTTAGCTAAATCAGTTAAAGGTCATCATGACAAAGAAGACAATAAAGAAATTAAGGTTTCTATACGCGTTTATATAGGTATCACGGCTTCTTTATGCGGTTATTTCCTTAGTTTTATTCCCTATCCTATAGCACACAAGGGGCATCTAAGTTTTTAATAGCAACAGGTGTCGGTCTTTGTGTTGATGGTACAGTCACACGGATGGAAGAAAACGAGAAGAACGAACAAAATCAAAACAAGAATTAATCTAAAAGGACTTCACCACCGCCCTAAAATATAAGGAGAAATCGATCCTTTTACCAATTTCAGGTAAAGTTAATGTAGTTGGAACAGGGGGATTACTTATTGTGCAGATGCTTTAATGGAATGCGCAGAACAAAGCAGAAAGAACCTCATAAACCATAAGTAACTACTCTCTATCCCGCTTATTATGCAAACGAGCAGAAATAGGGAATATTTACTTTTTTGCTTCTCCTTAGTAATATGAAGGAAACATACAAGGGATAAAATATGAAATCCAAAACGCAACCTACCGAAAAAGAGACATCACCTAAAGAAAAAAGCCAGTCTAAAGAAGAATGCATGATTTCAGCTCAGGTTTGTCCTGGTGTTTACGCCAAGTCTTATGCCTTAAGATTTAAAAGCGGGGATCCTCGTTTAAATAATTTAAGCAACAAATTATTAAAATTATCATAGTATAATTGGTACATTAAGACGCACAATCGGGCAATTATCGGGTAAGTGTACAAAAAGCCTGATTGCGAGACAAAAATTGAATAGCGGTCTTTGTAATCAATTTCACATGAAGGAATTGATGTTGTTTATGATCGAGTCATTTCTCAAGAATATGCAGTGAAAATCCATATTCAAAAATAAAAGATGCGCGAACAAAACTTTTTGGGATTTTTTGTCTAACACAAAAAGATTTTTGGTGACCTTTTCAATTCGTTTATATTTACCTATACCGTAATAAAAAAAGACTATGTTATAACACTTGTATATACGTTAAATTTATAATGTAGTAACATTGATTTATACGAGAGGTGTATTATGCAAGTTAAACATTTAGTTCAACATGGAAATAGTAAAGCCATTGTCATTGACAAATCAATTTTACAAGCTGCAGGGCTTGACGAAAATTGTTTGTTTCAAATAGTTGTAGAT
>NZ_BCPZ01000016.1:0-144 GCF_001950615.1 Candidatus Protochlamydia sp. W-9 | reverse complement strand
GCTTCTTCGCAATGTTTAGATCCGGATGATGAAAGACTATTAGAAGATCGGTTTAAGAACAGTTTGAAGCTAGAGATGAAAAATCTTCAAGATTACGACATAAAGTTTGAAAATCTTCAAGTTTTTGTACAAAGTGTGTTAGAG
>NZ_BCPZ01000015.1:0-25247 GCF_001950615.1 Candidatus Protochlamydia sp. W-9 | reverse complement strand
TCAGCATTCAATCTGAACCAAGATCAAATTCTCACAGAAAAATAAACTCTTGAAAACCTGAGTTGATTATATATAATCTGCACTACTTAAAAGTAGTGCTATATGTGCGACATCTTCATGCCTCACACAAGCTCTATTATTTGCTTGCACATTGTCTTTCTTATACTGTCAAAACATGAGTACAAATGCTCATCGGCACTCGTTATTCTTACTACTTACATTTTTGTACGTTTCGTTCGTAAGAAGTTCCTAATTTACAGAAAATGGCTGATTTATCGCAATACCTTTTTACTTCAGATTTAAATTTTATCGATATGCTTTTAATCATAAAGACTTATAAGGCAATGTTATTTTTTTGATTATACATTCGAATTATTTGAAAACGTAATCTATTAATTCAGAAAAATGAAATTAGAATTCTTAAATTGCTTAAGTTTAATCAACTACTCTTTCTCTGTCAAAAATTAAAATAATTGCAAAAACTTTTGAAAATGAATCAGAAAGATGATCATATAGATATGAGGCCATTTATCAAGTTTGCCTTACTGTCTATATCAAAATGATGGCTAGGTTTTAATTTAGTTTAAAATAATTTTTATGAATGTATAATCCAATTTAGCTCATTTAAGACAAAAAAAACAGCATATTAGGGGGTCTTCATTATGCAAATATTTTACAAATTTATCTTTTCCGCTTTAGTCGTAGGCAGTTTATGTAATCAGGTTGAAGCCGATTGCCTCCGCTGCAAAAAAATTGAGGCTGAACGTGCAAAAGAACAAGCTGAACATCCTCAACAAGTCGGTTACTATGACGATCAAATTAGCATGGCAGATCAACCTAAACTTTCTAGCTCATCAAACTCTACCGATATAAGCACGAATCTCAAATCAACAAATACTAATAAGCTTACTGCTGCTGCACCAACCTCAGAACAAGTTGAAAATCAATCAAATGTGACGGGCAATCTTTACATTAGTGAAAATGTCTATCAAGATTCTAAGAATCCACAAAACAAAATTGTAGAAGAAACAATCGAAGAAAGTATTCAAATTCCTCAAGATCAGCTCCCAGTTAATTCACCTTCTCAATTCACTACACAAACTGCAAATTCACAAACTTTTTCTACTTTGGTAAATCTCTTAAAAACGAAGGATTTGCTAACAACACTCGGTGGCTCTTTTACAATTTTTATTCCCTCTAATGAAGCTTTGCGTGCTCTTCCACCAGAAATTTTAAAAAATTTATTCAGTCCTGAAAATAAAGAACAATTATCTAATTGGATAAGCAATCACATCGTTCCAGCAAAAATTATTAAAAAAGATATTAAAAACATTCAAGTGAAAGCTTTGAGTGGTAAGGATTTAGATATTTCTGTCAACGGAGACATATTAACAGTGAATGGTGTTAAAGTTGTTCGAACTGAAACTGCTAACGATGATGGTATGATGTATGTAATTGACCAAGTTTTATTTTTAAGTCCTATAGACTCCGTAAAATAATAACCATTTGCCTCATCTTTTAGATTTTCCTTTATTAAAAAAAAACAATGAGGCATGAATGGAGTGATTTCGCATTTAGTTTATTCAATTTTCGGAGTATTAATGGATCGGTTAACCAAATTCAATATACACAAAATCTCAAATCATTTTGCTCATGCTGTAATTTTAACCGTTTTCCAATCTAGCAACATTTAAGACAAAACATAAGGAGATTTGTATGAAAATGTTATCAAAAACTGTACTGACTTCTATTTTATCGACTTTAGTTGCTGCTAATGTAATGGCTCAATGTTCTTCAAGTGGATATCCGTGGAGCAGCCATAAACGCTGTTATGGTTCATCTCAACAGCAACGTGACTCTTACCATGCTCCAATGGATCAAAATTGTTTAAAAGGATATCCATGGGGTAGCTATAAGCGCTCTCATGGCTCACCTCAACAACAGGGTCCCTACAATGCTCCAAATGATCAAGGCGACTACTATCAATACTATAATGGAAACGCTTATTACCATGACTTTGATGGTCATGGAGTGCACAAATATCCAACGTATGGTGATCATCCAGAATTTAATCAAGGTTATGACCGTCCAATAGACCGTAATTACCAAGGGTTGAATGAGAATCATGGGCATCAAAATAGCACTGATCAAGCAATTGCTTTTGAAGATCTACAAGGAAACTATAATCCTGATGATCTAAATAAGAAGAATCCCTCTTATAGTCAAACGAATGAAGTAAATCAAAACATAAATTCATCGACACAAAAAGCTCATTAATACTTAGCTTTAGCTTGATAACGTCCGGACCACACAAAGTTTTATTTGTGTGGTCCTTTTTTTTATAAACATTGATTTCTTACAAACAACTTTATTTTGAAAAATAAAAAGTTTATGAATGTTTATTCTTTCAAAAGAACGGCAAAAGGAAAATGGGAAAACAACTGCGAAAGACTGATTGATTGACAAGGTTCAAATTCAAAAGTTTGTCCAGACAGTATATCTCGATAAGCCTCCCTATTTGGTAAAGAAATCGATAAATAGGTCTGCTCCCAAACTTGATTGATAGGTAAAATTTTTGATATATCGGTTAAATTTTTGAAAAATCTTCCCACGACGACAAGAAGCCGCATATTAGAAATAGAACGAGTAAAAGCAATCACGTGTTGAGATTTATCCCCTATAATTTCTACTGGTTGATAATCTCCCTCTTGAAAAATTTTGAAATAGACATTACGAAAATTTAGAAGAACAGATGTGACGTATAATTTGATCAATCCATCTTCTGGATTTTGAACCAATTGATGAATAAATTTAGGTAAATCTTCTTTTGATCTTTGTTTAATAATTTGTAATAGCTGGGGCCGACTTGAATAATCAACCAAATGACGATTATCTGGATCTACTAATGAAAACTCCCATAATTCGCTTCCTTGGTAGAAATCAGGAATTCCAGGGCTTGTTATTTTCAAAATTAATTGGGAGATTGAATTAAACAATCCGGCTTTGATAATTTTTGGAATCCACGCTTTAAAATCTATTAAAAATAGGCTATCTGGCGACAAAATTCTTTGAATAAAATTTCTAACGCTATTTTCATAATCGACTTGATGGTTAATCCAACTAGTATGAATTTTAGCCTCTCTTAATGCTTTTATCATGTAAAGTTCTATCCGATGGCAATAATGTACCAAAGCATTAGCATCCATTTCATAAATAGGCCAAGTTCCAATAAGTGTTTGATATAAAAGATATTCCTCATTGCGATCTATCTCTTTTTGATGTAGTTCGCTTTGCGAGAGATGGTTAAATTTATGCCAACGGTTCAACATTAAATTCCACTCTTGAGGATCTTCCGATAATACGTTAATCCTCGCTCGAACATCTTCACTTCGTTTAGTATCATGAGTGAAGGTTGTCAATAAACTATGAGGCCAATTTTGTAGTCTCATTTGATTGATGCGATGAAAATGGCTGACATCAATACCAAATTGGCCGGGTTTCATTCCCACTTCATTTAACGAACTTAAAGGATAAAAACGATAAAAAAAAGTATCCTCTATCCCCTTTGCTGCAATAGGCGCGGATAATTGCTGAAAACGCATAATAAAATATTTTCGATCATCAATTTGCTTTTGATTTAAACCAGGCGGATTTTCAAATAGAAGAACATCTCGAACGAAATTCAAAACAGATAAATCGCTTGCTGGATTAACTTTTTTTGCTAATTTAATCGCTTCGTTGATTAAAACTTTATCTTCTGGATTGATTATTTCATCAGAAAAGCGAATATAACTACGATAAACGGGAAAACACGCGACAATATCGATTAGTGCGGACCTTAAACTTTCAAATGTATAATCTCTAGACCAGCGATGTTGTTCGGCAATTAGTTCTAGACATCGGGAGAGCATTTGTAGTTCACTGGATAAAAAATTGGACAATATCAATTTTTTAGCTTGATAAATGATTTCCTCGATCTCTTGGAAAGAGCCTGTAAAATTTCTATAAATTTGATAAAAGTCTTCGCTGTGCTGAGTAAAAACAAATACGCCATTGACTAAATTTAAAAAATCATATCCTGTTGTTCCATGAACAAGCCAGTGGGAACGAAGTTTTTCATTCCCAATTAAAATCTTCTCGATAACGACATAAAAAGCTTTTTGCTCATGTAAATCGTAATTTCCAAGCAATTGTTTATATTTGCCTTGCAAACGCATGAAATATTGGTCAGGATCAAATAAACCATCTACATGATCGATGCGTAAGCCTTGTACATGATTTTGTTTGATCATATTAAAAATCCAAGAATGCATCTTGTCAAACACATCCTCATTTTCTACACACATGCTTGCTAATTCATTAATATCACAAAATCGACGATAATTAATTTCCTCATTGGTGACGCGCCAATAACTTAACCGATATGCTTGCTCATTGAGCAATTTTTCGAGATTATCATAATTAGGAGGGCAATCTTCACTCACATTAAATTTTTTTAAAACTTCATGAATATCAATTAAAATAGTGGGATTGTGCTGAATTAATTCAACTAATCTTTTTTTTATCACTTCTTTCTCTCGGCTACGCTCCTTACGTCTTTCTAAATCTGTTTCCAGAATACTTGGCATATATTCGAGAGCTGTTACAATGCTTTCTAGTTCAGATAACTGAGATTGATTGCATTCTAAATTGTTTTTTAAGTGTTCAACAAGCAAATTGAGAATGGGTACCCAAGAACTTGGATTTAAAGGATAAAATTTTTTGTGATACTGAACAAAAAAGGCTCCTTGCTTAAAGACAATTTTGAGTTTTTGATCATCTATTACTTTTCCGTATTGCTTGTCTAATATCGGCAAAAGAACCTTATTATTTAATTCTGGTTTTGGAGGCGTCCAAGTAATATCAAAATATTCGGCATAAAGAGAACTGAGTCCATTTTCCAATACGTCGTTCCACCATTTATTTCCTTCATTGATACACATATGGTTGGGAACAAAATCAACGATTAGTCCCATTTTCATTGCTCGAAGAGATTCCGTAAAAAGAAAAAATTCTTCCTCTGTTCCAATATCCGGATTTAATTGTGTGATATCAATAAGGTCATAGCCATGAAGGCTACCTGGTTGCGATTTATTAATAGGAGAGGCATAAAGATGAGAAATTCCTAAATCTTTAAAGTAAGGAATTAATTTGCTTGCTTGATTAAATGTGAAATGCTGGTTGAATTGTAAACGATAAGTGACTAAGGGAATGATAGGAAGATCGTTCATAATTTCCTCTAAAATTTCTAAAAATGTAAGGGAATTGGAATGAGTGGAATTGGCATGTGTTTATTATTTTTATAGGAGAAAATTTTAATCCACTTTCGGACCTTAACCCGTTTTCCATTCGAGGTCAATTAAATTTTAACTTACAATAAATAGCTTTTTTTATTTGGATCTATTTTGGTAAAATCTTACCGAGAAAATTGACTGTGAGGGTGAGGAAGATGTTCTTGAATGATCGTCTTTATAGCCTCTATCCAAACGGGATGGCTGTTTAGACCCTCCACTAGATGCAGAGTATCCCCTCCCAAATGTTTAAATTCTTCAGCATATTCGATAGAAACTTCACACGTGGTTTCAAGACAATCACAAACAAAAGCGGGGCAAAAAACAAGGATTTTTTTTCTATTTTTTGCGAGACAATCTTTTAATAAATCACTTGTATAAGGCTGAATCCATGTCTCTTTTCCGAGTCTAGACTGAAAACAAACGGTATATTGCTCGAGTTTAATCCTAAGTTTTGAAGCAATGGCTTTTGCTGTTCTATAGCATTGGGCTTTGTAACAAAATGCATTGTCCGAGCAAATCACTTGACAACAGTTTTCTGTTAAACATTTACCTGTTGAATCTCCTTTTCGAATCTGCCTTTCCGGTAATCCGTGAAAGCTAAATAAAAAATAATCATAAATACTTAAATCGTATTGCTTTGCCCTTTCACAGAAAGCTCCTACTAAACCAGGATGGTCTGGGTAACTATTGATAAATGTCAGTGTTGGGATATTTTGCCACTGCTGTAAATGTTTCATAACTTCTTGATGTACAGAGCCTGTTGTGGCAGACGCATATTGAGGAAATAAAGGAAAAATCACAATTTCTTTTACATTTGCTAATTTTAAGCGTTCTAAACCTTCTTCAATTGAGGGATTTTGATAACGCATCGCCAACTCAACTTGAAATGATTCACCTAAAATCATTTGCAGTTTGGTTTGAACAGCTATTCCATGAACAAGAAGAGGAGATCCTTCAGCTGTCCATAGTTTTTGGTAGAGCATGCTTGATTGTTTATATCTAAAAGGAACAATAATGCATCTTACTAAGAGCTGTCTTTTTAGCCAGGGCAAATCAATTACTCTCCCATCGGTTAGAAATTCATTCAAATAACGATAGACATCTTTAAGTCGAGGAGTTTTAGGTGTTCCAAGGTTAACAAGCAAAATTCCTGTTCTTTGATTCATTTTTTTCTCATTTATCGAGTTTATAAAATAGGCGTGTCGGGCAACAGTGCTACTGATTCATTAAAAACTTGTTGAATCAGTGAAGCATCTACTTGGATGTGCAGTTGAGAATGGATAGTATCGATTTTTTGTTGTAAAGCCGATTTAAAGGCATGAATAGCATAAAAATAAGATAATAGGTAAATTTTTTGCTCTTTTTCCTTCTTTCCCGTATATCTATTCTCTCCCTCTCTAATCGAACTATTTTGTGAAAATACTTTGGCAAGTTGATGTGTTAATCTAAAATAATTTTCTTTTAACGATAATTGTTGTGAAATTAAAAATTTAATATTTTGAATTTCATCCTTTAATTTCTTTTCTTTTTTTTCTAACTCTTCTATGCGTCTCTTTAGGTTGATATAAGTTTCCATTTCTAAAGCAGTTTCTCTAATCGCTCTACTTTGACGAGAATTCATATGTTGAAGCTCTTGCTTAGCAAGTTCTAATTCAAGCAAAGTAAAGTCTTTGCTATAAACCCATCGACATTTACCAATTGCATCTTCCAGTAATTTAATAGCTTTTGCCGGTACTCCAATATTTGGTAAATAATTTTGCCGCTTGGAGAGCTCTAAAACTTTTTCAACCGCTTCATCTTGAATAGGAATGTCGATAGCTGTACGGTTAATCAATTCTTGAATCATGTGTCGATTTTGATTTTCGTCATCTCCATCAACAATAATTTTGATAATTTTTCTTCTAAATGCCCCATCAGTATCGAGACTTTCTATTTGCTGTAATTTTTCAAAAGTTGTGGTTGCAATAAATAAAGGACTTGGGCGATCAGTCAAAAATCTTTTCTTGAAAGCTTTAAAAGCAGAATCATTGGTAGCTAATTGATCGAGTTCATCAAAATGGAATAGAATTTGATCTTCAAATCCGTCAATTTGATTTTTAATTTGATTAATCAATTCTGAATGTCCAAAACTATAATTCGAAATTAATAACCCGCAATCAACTTCATAGTTCGTTCTTTTAAGCAACTCTTGGGGTAACTTCTTTTCATGTTTGAGTTGGATAAACCGTTGTGTAACAGCAGTTTTTCCATCTCCAGACTTTCCCACCAAAAGAATATTAGATCCTGTTAGCAATGCGGAAATGATTTGATTAACTGTTTTAGTCATACCAACTTTAGGATCTATATTCCCTCTTTCAAACTGTTTATCTAAATTAGTGCAATTCACAATTTCATCAGGTAAGGGCTTTAGCCACTTTTGATAACAAGCGGCCAAAACCCCTCCACAAACGATAATCGCTGCTGCAATTGCATAGACTCTTACTGTCACCCCAACAATCGGCTGTAATACTTGTACCAAAAAAAAAGGAATAGCAAAAAACTTATAAACAATATCCAGTAATAAATATTTATCCCATAAAGTAGTAAATTTTTTATGCGAATCTAAAAAATTGAAGGCGCCTAAAAAGAGATTGATTAAGTTTGGGAAAAAATAAATAGCAATAGGGCGAAAACGTTTCCATTCTCCGTAAAATTTATCAGCCATCGCTGTGGTATTACGTTGTGTACATAGGGAAGCTCTTAAAAAAGCGGATTCGAAAGCACTGCGAAATAGAGGAAGCTCTTCCTGTTGGCTTTTAAAATGAGCAATTTCATTCATTAATTCTAAATCGATGACTTCAGAAAGAAAATTCAAGGCTTTTGGCAGGTCTTTTTGGACCATCCCAAAAACAATAGTTGACAAAAATCGATCGAAATTTTCTTTATCTTGTGAATGCTCACGTATAAATTGAGTAAGTTTTGTTTGCCATTTTTCCCATTTATCCATCCCCCATTCTTCAGACAACATCAATTCTGCTAAATCTTCAAGTGAACGCAAATTTTGTAAGGGAAAAGAAGGTGGACTAACTAAAGTTGAATGTGGGTTAAAAAGGATAAAAGAGGGTAAAATCGATATATTCCAAGGCATCATTTTCTCTTCTAATCAAGTTTAAGTATGGGAAATTACAAAAGTTTTTTAAATGTGATTTTCTATCATATCTATTGAAAAATTTTATCCAAAAGGAATTGTTTATTTTTTACTAAGCTTATTCAAGACAAATATGTATCAAAACTGATCAAAAATTTTATAATACTTATTTAATTTTAGTAAAAAATCATTTCTTCAAAATAAAAATAATTTTTGTTTTTATATAAAATAAAGAATAAAAATTTAGATCTTTTTTAATTGTTACATCAACTAAAAAAGATCTAAGATTAATTAAATAGAACGTGTACGTTCTTTAAAACCAGCTGCTGAACTGGGTACTTTACTTGGGTGATTTGCACGATTTTTTTGCCCAAAAGTTTTTTTAAAGCCTTTATCATGCTCTTTTTTGAATCCGTTAGCTTTCCCAAATTTTTGTTGGGGTCGATTAGCTCGGCGACGCTCATCATTAAATTTGTCAGTGTGTTGTCCTCTCGTATCCCTTTCTTGACCTCTTGGCTCTACACCAATTCGATCTGGACCTTGAATAGTCTCTTGCTCCAAAACAAATGAAATAAACTTAGAGACCAAAGTTGAATGATCGACTTCTTTCATCAACTCTAAAACTAATTCAGTTTCTTGATGAAGGGGTTGATTTTGAATTCGACTTACAAGTTTTTGTCTCTTTAACTTTTTTACATCTTCAAGAGTTGGAATAATTTCTCGATTAATAGGAGCACCAGTCACTTTTTCATATCTTTGAAATTCTCGCCATTCTCTAAGTGTGACGAAAGTACTCGCCACCCCTTTATTTCCCGCTCTACCTGTACGCCCAATTCTATGAACATAGCTGGCAGGATCAAAAGGGAGATGGTAATTAAAGACATGAGAAACGTCTGAAACACTTAAACCTCTAGCAGCCACGTCAGTTGCGACTAAAACACGAATTTGTTCAGAACGAAAATGGCGAATAACCTCTTCTCGTTGTGGTTGTTCCATATCGCCATGTAAACCTCGAGCATGATAGCCATTAGCCACTAACGTTGTTGATAAACGATCAACATCTTTTTTTGTTCGGCAAAAAATAATTGATTTAGCAGGTTCTTCACTGTCTAACAAACGTAAAATAGCATCGTCGCGTTCATCTTCACGAATAACATAATAAACTTGCTTGATATCTTTATTTGTCGTCTCTTTTTGTGTGACGCTGATGAAAATAGGCTTTTTTAATATTTGATGAGCTAATTTTTGAATAGCTGAGGGCATTGTCGCCGAAAAAAGTAAAGTTTGTCGCTTTTCTGGTAAAAAAGTGAAGATTCTTTGGATTGCTTCTAAAAATCCCATGTCTAACATTTCATCTGCTTCATCTAAAACGACAATAGCGGGCCGAAAATTAGGTAAGCTATCAGATTCTAAAAGATCTTGTAATCGACCGGGTGTAGCCACAATAACTTGAACCCCACGCTGTAAAGCTTCAATTTGAGGTCTAAAGGATTTACCGCCACAAATTGTTGCTGTACGAATTCCTAAATGTCTCCCTAAACGAAATAACTCATCACTTACTTGACTGGCTAATTCACGCGTGGGGGTTAATACTAAAAGTTGAGAGCCTGGATTATCATGGATTAGGTGTAAAGCTGGCAAACCAAATGCAGCTGTTTTTCCTGTTCCTGTGTGCGCCTGAGCAACTACATCATGCCCTGCTAATACGACGGGAATTGCTTGTTTTTGAATAGGGCTTGCTATTTTAAAACCAGCTTCTTGCAAAGCTTGTAAAATGGGGGCTTTTAAACCAAATTGCTCAAAAGATAAATCTTGCTCAATAATTGAATCTTGGGTCATATTTTTCCTATTTATATTCTTTAAAAAAGAATAAAGTGATAACTAGCATATTTCATTAATAAAATAAAAAGAGCCATCTAAGATCAAATCTTCAACGCTCTAAATTACTCAAATAAAATAGTCAAAAGTTGGGTTAATAAAATTATCAACGATTAGTTATCTGAAAAAATTGAAGGGGCTAAATCGCTTCAATAGCACCCAAACCGCAAGATTTTTGATAATCAATTTTGATTATTGCTCTTGAATTTCAGGTTAATATCTAATTAGACAAATGACTTTTCATTACACTGATCGTTATTTGTCCATGCGCGCCAATGGTGGGTAACTTAACATTTTAAGCTATGAAAGTTAAACAAGCTTTTGTAATTCAATGAGCTTTTTAAATCTTCTTTCATTTACCAGCTTAAAAGCGCCCTTAGAGGGTGCGATTAAGTTATTCCATCATTTAAAACTCGACCGATCTATCCTTAAATTAAAGGATAAAAGTTTTGGTGCAGTTAAAGAATGATAAGTTTCAAGTCTCTACTATGTCAGGTAGATTTTTAAAAACTTCTTAAGTATATTTAGCGTAAAAGGACAACATAAAAAATTATAGCAAACAAATGATTTAAAAACAAACCATAAGTAAAAGATTTTAAATTATAAAATTTTTAATCTATATTTGAGTTTGAAGATAATTTGCCATATAATCACAAAATGCTGAAAAAAATAACACTCCTTACCCTACACTTTATTAAAGTCTAACGTAAGGAGTATACAGACGAAAATAGTAACTGATTAGTGAGAACGAGGAAGAGCAAAAACTTCTTTTTTCTCAAATCGATTAACTTCTTCTTGATCTTCTACTTCGCTATCATCTAGGGGGATAGCCAAAACGTCTGTATCGTCAATTCGATTGCGGCGCATAATTTCGTATTTCGCATCAACTCTGGAATTGGAATCTACCTGAGTAGTAGATGAATTAACGGGTTTTGAAACTGCTGCTTCAGCTGTTGTGACTAATGTAAACAAACTAAGTACGGTAAGTAGTTTCATTAATTGCTCTTTACTAAACATATAAGTCTCCTAAAATTCAGTTCAAGAAAATGCATTTCAAAATAATGCTGGAAAATTCCCCTAACAAACTTTTTGATTTGAGTCAATTCGCTAGTCTAAAAACTTTCTTATCCACTTATTTATATATAGAATACAAACTTTTTGTTCAATTTGTTCGAGTAGACCTTTTTTTATAAAAAATGTGATATTCAAACCAAACAATAGGTATTTTCTGCAGCAAAATTGCCAAATAAAGCCTTATTTAGGTTGGAAATTCGTAAAACTTTTTATGTCCTAAGAACGACACTGATCTCGGAGTTTATGTCATAAGTTTGTAAAAGATATACGCAACTCTCTTTTAAAATTATCAAACCTATTTGCACATCATAGAAAAGCTTTATTTGCTTGAAAAAGTTAGTAAAATTGAAGAACCTCTTTAGCCAGCACTATATAGTATTTTAAATTGAGATTTACATAGCATTTTCTATAAAAAGCCTTCATAGCTTACCCAAATGACTTAAGATAACGAGTTATGCGCTATATAGAAGCACAAGAAGCCTAAAATGACAGCTGCAACAATTTTCATATGCCTTAAAACAATTTGAATTTGAAATTGGATTCAAAAAAAAGAAACCTGGTACCTGTAGTGCTTCCCAAATGAACCGAAAATAAAAGTTGCCTGCCCTAAGAAAATAAAAGGTAAAGTTTTATTAAAGTTTGTTAAGCCTTATCTAGATGCCTATTTAAGAAAGTTCTCTGCTCATTTTAGCGTCAATGCACAAGCAGCTTTTATGTTTGTAAATGACAAAAAAATCCTCTTAAAAAGAGAAGGAAGGAATAAAAGCAAAAGAGTAGAGTTTCAAAAAAGTAGAAAATATCAATAAAAGTATGAAAGATAGATAAAAGCGGAGTTAATCCATACGTTTGTAGACCTTTTGCCAGTCTCAATCAGCGAAATTTGTGCTTAGGGTTAGTAATATTAGGAAAGCGTGATCCAAGAAAATTTTTCCTCGCTACAAAAGTTGATCCTAAATTTATGAGTCTCTTTTGCTCAACCATGAATATACGCATTTGGACTTGGCAATATAATAATAATCAACAAATTTAAACTAAATTGATTTTATACAAAATCATTCAATAAATAGATGTTAATAAATAGTTTTTTGTTTGATGTGTGCATTAATTAAATTCCACTCTGGATTTCGACTTAACAAATGGAGAATATCGTTTAAGCGAAATTTTGGACAAGGAGGATAAAGATTTTCTAAGATTAACTTTATTAATTCGAAATCTTCTAGTGTATCGACTGTCCAACGATAGAGGTGGAGAGATGGATCATGTGCTATATTTTTTAATTTAAAAAGATCGGGGTTTTGATAAATAAAAGGAGTAACGTGTTCTTTTTGGATGAGACTTGTTGCCATTTTAAAAGCTGTTTGAAGCGATTCAAACGTAAAAGCTTCTACGTCAAGCCCTCTTGGAAAAGTTCTTTCGAAGCTATTAGAAATATAATCATATTGAAAAATTTCTTTTTTAAATAATCCAACTACTTGGTCGATAATGTCTGGATCAATTAAAGGACAATCGGCAGTGATACGAACAACCACGTCTACTTTGCGAATCAAGGCTGCCTGATAATAACGATCTAATACATCGTTTTCAGATCCACGAAAACAAAAAATATCTAGTTGCTGGCAGTAAGCTTCAATTACATCATCTTGTGAGTTAGTTGTGGATAATATAACTATCTCATCAACTTCTTTAACGTCTTTTAATCGTTCAAGAAGATAGCCTAGTAGAGGTTTGCCCAAAACTGGTTTAAGAACTTTTCCAGGAAGCCTCGTTGATCCCATTCGAGCTTGAACAAATATTTCAGTACGCATTTTCCTCGATTTTTTTTAATAGCGCATCGTTCAATTCTGCTAGGTGGTGAAGAGTAATAGAAGCATCATACTTTTCATCCACAACTATATCTTTGTAAGGACCTGTTAATATCCTGATTGTTTGAAATCCAAAAGGTTTGATGCCTACAAAATCTTTATTAGGATTATCAGCCACATAGACGACTTTTTCAGGGCTCACATTTTCCCATTCACAAATTTTTTCAAAGCAATAGGGAGAAGGCTTGCTATATTTTAATCCGTAACTATAAGTACATAAGCATTTTTTTACATAATGCTCTAAATGTAAGGCCAAAAATTTTCTTTTTTGAACTAACTTATTTCCATCTGTGACAACATAAATCGGATAAGAGCTTAAACGTTGAAGACAATCCAAGGCTTCAGGAAACAATTGAATTTGTGGAGAATGAGCCCGATAAATAGCTATACATTTTCTTACCAAGCTTTTACTGTACAGCCCGAACTTTTGTAGGAGTCGATCAAAAACATATTCCCTTTTAATTTCAAACTCAGTTATTAAAGCTTGGTAAATGTCTGAAGATTGGCTTCTAAAAACTGAACTTAAAAACTCCGAAACAATTTTAAATCCACTTAAAACAAACATTTTCTCTTCATAAAGTGTATCATCTAAGTCAAAGATGAAGACCATGGAATAATCCTGTCTGCTGGGTATCGAATTTGGCGAATTTCATGTTTGGATCTATTAAAAGGATAATTTTGCAAATTTTCGCCTAAACTTTCAAGAAAAAACCAAAAAAAAGAATCTAACCCGACTGCTAAACTAGCTGTCGACGCCCCTCCAAAACGAGGATTACACTCAATCACGTGAAATTGACTAAATTCATCTACAATCACCTGAAAAATAGCATGGCCGTTGACATTCAATTGGTTTGCAATGTCTATACAATAATTTTCCAATTCAGGATAGTTGGTAGTTGTTGTAATCTGCGATTCTCCTCCTACTGTGTAATTTCTCAATCTAGCCACACAACCTTGTACTTTTCCTTCGGCTGAGCGATAAAGGTCAATACTCCATTCTTTACCAATTATGTAAGGTTGAAAAATAGGATCATCTAATTTTAAGGCACCTTGCATCGCTTCATCTTTAGAGACTTTTAAAAGCATTTTTAAAGATCCTGCCCCCTTGCGTTCTTTAACTACATAATGCACGGAGTCAATATCATCTAGCTTTACACTGGTTAAAATGGGTTGAAAATGATGCTCTGATAAAAACTCAGCAAATTTTTTCTTATCTTGACAAATCAAAACAGTGTCTAAAGAAGAACACATGATTTGAATTCCTTCGGCTTGCAAAAGTGATTTATATTGGGCAAAAAAAAGCAAATCTCCATCCCGCGTAGGAATGATCATTTTAATAAAATACTCTTTGCAATATGCGATAACTTCTTCAATCGTTAAATGAGAAAGAGAAGGACAATGCCAAAATTGATCTACACCATATTTTCCAATACAGTTAACATCTGCATCACAACCGTGAATAGATTTGATTTGCCCAGTCTTACGAGCTGCTTCTCGAACAGCTTCAATCAAAGGCATTTTCTTCGAAATACTCGTAATAAGTATCGAACATGTATCTTCGTGAAAAATAGGCGCTTCCCATCTCTGTTTTTCAAATTCAATTAATTTAGGGATAGCTTGCTCTAAACGGTTTTTGGGTCGCCATTTTATCCACTGTTCTAATCGATCAATATTGGCTTGCGAATGTTCGAAAAGAATGTTTTGGTGAGAAGGTTGGACTTGAAGGTTGGGAAAATATTGATGAAGAAGGTCTAGGATAGTTTGAACCGAACGGGCTTCCCCAGATCCAACATTTACAACGCCGCTATGCTCAGTTTGAGATAACTTCAATAAAGCTTCTGCAACATCATCAGAAAAAATATAATCAAACTGCCCTTCTGGGCGATAGACAGTCAGAGGCTCTCCTCTTATCGCGGATCTAATCCATCGAGAAATAACGTCTTTAGATTGGTAGCCATAAACTCTAAAAATCCGAGCAGAAATAAACGAAGCCTGATGACCAAGAAAATGATTTAAAAAACGAAGTTCTAGCTCATGAAGAAGCTTCGCTCCCCCACAAATATTCCTGGGATATATTCGACTCTCTTCATTTAAGATTGAAACTTGTTCTTGTTTCGAATTGAACTGATATTGCGTAGGATCATAAATTAAGTAACTAGAAGCAAAAATCACCTTTTTTAAAGATAATCCATCTTTGAGAAGATTGATTAAATAATGACTTAAACGAACGTTATGGTGAAAATTTTCCAAGAAAAAAGAATAAGTTTCCTCTGATCTTTCAAATGTTGCAGCAAGATGAAAAAAAATGTCAGGATCAAAATTTTGCAAAATTTCAGGGTGGATTGCATTTAAGTCTCCCTGCCAATATTTAAGCTTTCCCAACCATTCTTTTGGACAAGGTTTTAAATCTCCAACAAAAAGACTTACTTTTTCTTTTAATAGAGAGTTAACAAGGGCTGTTCCAATAACTCCAGCTCCACCGCTAATAAAAATCCGTTTATTATTCATGAATGACCTCATGAGCTAATAACCCATGCATCAATGAATCTATCCAGCGCTGTTTTTTATAGATGTGCTCACGCAGGATCCCCTCTTTTTTAAATCCAAAATTTTCTAAAACTTGCATGTGAATTAACCTAAAAGCAAAGGTTTCTGTGTAAATACGATGAAAATTTAATTTTTTAAATGCAAACTGAGAGATGAGAGTAAGGAAATGCAAAAAATCTTGAATGTAGATCGTCTCAAAACTAGCTCTTTCTGTTTTTACTAAAAAGGATAGCTCTCCTTTTTTTGATTGCCAATCCACATTAACAAGCCCTCCATATCCAATACATTGACCTTGATAAAGATAACTAAACAAAATTTGATTGGGTTGATAAAGGCCAAATAAAGGTTTGATAACCTTTTCAAAGTAAATAATTTGATCTTCTTTTGAAATAGGTTTTTGTTGCCGTAAAATGTCTATTTGTTCATTGCGCCAAAGACGAATTTGTTCCATATCTTGTTGTCTAATAGCAACAAGTTGGTAATGATTAAAAATTTGACTTTCTAACAAAGAATAAAGAGGCTTCATTTGCTCTCTTCCATTTTTGGATTCAACCACAAGGCTTGAATAATTTCTGGATCAGGCAGAGGTGTTAATTTAAATCCTTGTCTCTGACAAATCTTTAACATTCCCTCATTCTCAGCTAAAATATTTGCGTAAACTTGCTCAATATTTTCTTGATTGGCAATTTTAAGCAATTGTGTAATAAATTGAGTTCCTAGGCCTTGATAATGATAAGCATCAATAATTGCAAGCGTAAGCTGAGCATAAGAAGTTCCTGGGATGCTAGATAAACGGCCTACACCAACAATCTGCTTTTGTTGAAAATTCACGACTTCAGCGACAAGTGCCCATTCTCTGTCATAATCATTAAAACAAATACGAATTAAACGTTCATGAGTGACTCGTTGATCTAAACTGATAAATTCTAAGTATCGCTGGCGTACACTTTTCTCAGATAAATCATGATGAAATTGCACAATAAGGGGTTCATCCTCAGGCCGAATAGGTCTTAAAATCACCTGTTTTTGATTATTTAATTCCGTTTTTAAAACGTAATTTGAAGGATAAGGACGGATGGCTAATTTAGGTAATTGTTGATCTTGAACATTGTTATCATGTAAAACGATACGTCCATCTAAGGCAATAATTTCATTGTCGGATACTAAAAGAGGATTAATATCACATTCCTTAATCCACTTATTGCCTACAATAAGTTGAGAAAACCGAATAAGAATTTCTTCTAAATGAGATAAATTAATTGCCTTTCTTCCCCTTACACCAAGCAATGCTTCATAGATTTTTGTTTTTTGCATAAGCTGTTGAGCAAGATTTCTATTAAGAGGAGGTAATGCTAAAGCACGATCTTTAAATACTTCAACAAGCTGTCCCCCAGTTCCAAACAATAAAACAGGTCCAAATTGAGGATCGGTTGAACTACCTAAAATCAATTCATAGCCTGATTGTTTAATCATACGTTGAACAGTGACTCCATTAAAATGCTGCACTCCTTTTATTTTTGATATAGATTGAAAAATTTCTTCGTAAGCAATTAAAACTTCCTGGGAAGTTTTTAAATTAAGCTTAACACCCCCCACGTCGGTTTTGTGAGTAATTGTTTCAGAAAAAAGCTTAAGAACAACTGGATAACCAAATTGATCGGCTAATTTAACAGCTTCAGCTGCGTTTTTAGCAACTTCTGTTTGGACAATAGGAATTCCATATAAGCTTAATACTTGTTTAGATTCAAATTCAGTTAAAATTGTTCTTTTCTCTTCCTGAGCTTTTAAAATAATTTGATTAACTAGTGCTTGTGCTTGCTCATTCTCACCCCAGATCGATGAATCTGCCTGAGGCGTTTCGTAAAGAGTTTTTAAATTTTGGCTATAACGCCACATGGTTGCAAAAGTTTTTGCAGCATCATCCGGATAATTAAAAACAGGAATTTTAGCATGCGATAAAATATTTGCTCCTTCTATAACAGAATCACCCCCCATCCAACTTGTTAAAAGCGGTTTTTCATTGAGGATCGCAAACTTAGTCAGTATTTCTGCTGTTCCTTTAGCATCTGTCATATCTTGAGGAGAAAGAATTACTAATAGTCCATCAGAATTTGCATCATTTACAATAATTTCAACCGTTTTCGCATACCGTTTAGCATCCGCATCTCCTAAAATATCAATTGGATTGCTATGGCTCCAAGCTTGAGGTAAAAATTCGTTTAAACTATTGATAGTTAGAGGTGTTAATGACGTCATTTCAGCATGATTTAATACAGTAGCATCCGTAGCCAGGACCGCAGGACCTCCAGCATTCGTAATAATTGACAGATTGGGGCCTTTAGGAAGAGGTTGACGTGCTAATACGGAAGCCATGCTAAAAAGTTCAGAAATATGATTAACACGTAAAACGCCTATTCTTTCTAAAGCTGCATCAAATACTTCATCACTGCCTGCTAAGGAGCCTGTATGAGAGGCTGCTGCATTAGCTGCTGCTTGACATCGTCCAGCTTTGATAACAATAATCGGTTTTTCTAAAGCAACTTCTCGAGCAGCTGTCATAAAAGATCGTGCATCGCCAATCGTTTCCATATAAAGTAAGAGGCTACTAGTATGAGGATCGCTTCCAAAATAGTCGATCAGAGTTCCCCAGTTAACATCTGCCATCGAACCGATAGAAACAAATGAGCTAAATCCTACTTTTTCTTGCCAACTCCAATCTAAAACAGCTGTACACATGGCCCCAGACTGACTGATAAAAGCGAGTTGACCCGGTAAAGCTAGCCCTTTTGCAAAGCTAGCGTTTAATCCAGTGTGAGGATTCATGATACCTAAACAGTTAGGACCAATAATTGATAAAGGACCTTGTTTCGCATAAAAAAGGATTTCTTCTTCTAATTTTTTCCCTGCTTCTCCTAATTCTTTAAAACCTGCTGAAATAATAATTGCCGATTTAACTTTAGCATTCACGCATTCTTTGATAATCTTCGGAACCGTTAACGCAGGAGTCACAATAATGGCCAAGTCCACAACTTCAGGCACAGAAGAAATTGAGGGGAAAGATATGAGATCTAAAATACGATCTCTTTTAGGATTAATAGGATAAATTTTCCCTTTGAATAATCCATTAGTCAAATTATTCATAATGGTTGCGCCAACGCTACCTAAATCGTCTTTTGCTCCTATCACAGCAATCGTTTTGGGATAAAAAATCGCATCTAAACGCTGAGGATAACGATGAATAAAATTTTGAGAAGGATCAGTTCGATGTAATACCCTTTCATTCATTGAATCTCTCCATTCCTTACCTAATTATGCTTTGGCAGTTTCAAAAAATCATTTTCCCATTTCACTTGTGTATAAATCATCAACCACATTAAAAAACATAGAAAGATTAACATATCCATTCAATAGGATTTTTATGGCACTTCAAGAGCTCAAACCGACTTTTGACTTAACAGAAATTGCCAAAAAAACAATGCGCGAAAAAAATCTTCTGACGGAATTTTTACTGGATGTTCAAAAAGCGACAGAAAAAACTTTCGACCATGGTGCTATTTCTCCCACTACAAAAAGAATGACAGATTTTCTTTGGTGTTCAATTGATAACGATGATTCAAAGTATCTAGATCAGTTAACATATGCGGAAAAATTGAATGATGAAACGTATAAAATCTATATTGCTATTGCTGAAGTCGATCACCTTGTTCCTCAAAATTCTGTCATTGATAGACATGCCCAATATAATACTGTCTCGATTTATACTCCTACAAAAGTTTTTCCAATGCTTCCTGAGAAACTATCGGCAGGTTTAACTTCTTTAAATGAAGGCGTAGATCGCTTAGCGATAGTGGTCGAAGTTGAAGTTAATGATAATGGAGCTTTAGGAAATTTCAATATTTATTCAGCTCTTGTACACAATCATGCTAAGCTCGCTTATAATAGTGTATCGACATGGTTAGAAGGAAATGGGCCTATCCCAGAAAAAGTTGCCAATGTAACAGGAATGGAAGCACAATTGTATCTTCAAGATACTATTACTCAACTTTTAAAAGGGTTTCGACATCAAAAAGGAGCATTAAACTTAGAGACGATTAAACCAAAAACTATCGTTGAAAAGGAAGATGCTATTGATATTAAAATTTCTAAAAAAAATCGAGCTCGTGATTTAATTGAAAATTTTATGATTGTAGCCAACACAATCACAGCTCTTTATTTAAAATCTAAACAACTCCCTTCATTTCGCAAAATAGTCAGAGTACCAAAAAGGTGGGCTCGTATTGTAGAAATTGCACGCGATCTTGGTGAAACATTGCCAGATCAACCAGACTCCAAAGCTTTAGATTTATTCTTAATTAAACAAAAATTATTAGATCCTGGCCATTTCCCTGATTTATCGCTGACAATTATTAAGCTTCTTGGAAATGGAGAATATATTGTTGAATATTATGATGATATGCCGATTGGTCATTTTGGCTTAGCTCATGCTGATTATACACATTCTACAGCTCCTAATCGTCGGTATCTCGATTTAATTACACAAAGAATTATCAAAGCTGCTTTGGAAAATAAAGAAATGCCTTACACTTTAAAAGAACTTGAAAAATTGGCTAAACATTGCACAATTCAAGAAGAAGAAGCTGATAAAGTAGAGCGTAAAATGAGAAAATCAGCAGCCATGATGCTTTTATTTTCTAAATTTGGTGAAGTTTTTGATGCGATCATCACAGGAGCTGGAACTAAAGGAACTTGGGTACACATTTTTAACCCCTCTGTTGACGGGAAATTAGTTGGTGGATTTGAAAATAAGGATGTGGGCGATTTAATTTTAGTTAAGCTTATCCATTTAGATATTGAAAATGGACATATTGATTTTACAAAAGTATAAGTTTTAGCAATTCGCTTGACTTTGTAAAAGTTAAATTTTTTAGTTCACTTGTGAATAAAGTCCGCTCTGAATTAAAATAAGTGTACCATGCTTTTTTCTTATATTCCTATGTCAATTGTCATCAACTTTTGAATTTATTTTTTTATATGACTTTGCTTTTAAGTTGCCAAGAACTCACCAAATCCTTTAGTTCTCGCCTTTTATTTAAAGATATGTCATTAGGCATATTTCGAGGTGATAAAATAGGTTTAATTGGACCCAATGGCTCAGGTAAATCAACCTTATTAAAAATTTTAGCAGGGCTTGAATATCCAGATGAAGGTGAAGTGGCGCGTAATCGCTCTTTACGAATCGGTTATATTCCTCAAGAAACAATCTTTGAACCCATTTCCATCCAAGATATTGTCAGTCATTCTTTAATAAATGATCATCGTTTAAGTGTTGAAGAAAAGCAAACCCAAGCTATCATCACATTAAGTAAATTGGGATTTACAAATTTTAATATTTTGGCAACTAATCTATCTGGTGGTTGGAAAAAAAGACTTGCTTTAGCAGTGGAATTAGTGAAATCCCCTGATGTTCTTCTCCTTGATGAGCCGACTAATCATTTAGATCTTGAAGGAGTTATTTGGCTAGAGAAATTCCTTAAAAATTCCTCATTTGCTTATATTGTGATTAGCCATGACCGCTATTTTTTAGAACATATCACAAATCGCATGATGGAGCTAAATAGAAGCTACCCTAAAGGTTTATTTGTTGCAGAAGGAACTTATAGTAATTTTTTAGAAAAAAGAGATGAGTTTTTAAGTGGACAAATGCAACAAGAACGGTCTCTTGCTTCAAAAGTAAGACGGGAAGTGGAATGGTTAAAACAAAATCCTAAAGCGCGTACCACTAAATCTCAATCACGTATACAAGAAGCAGAACGATTAATTAATGAGTTAGATGACCTCAAAACACGTAATAAAGATAGCCAAACACAAATTGACTTTTCTGCAACGAAAAGAGATACGCAAAAACTCTTAGTTGCCACTAATTTAACAAAGTCACTTGGTGGCCGTCTTCTTTTTTCCGGAATTAATCTTACATTATCGCCTGGAAGTCGACTAGGTATTGTCGGACTTAATGGAAGTGGAAAAACCACTTTATTAAAACTGCTTATGAATGAAGAAACACCAGATAAAGGAACAATTAAATTTGCTGATGGAATTAAAATTGTTTATTTTGACCAACATCGCACACAACTCCCCTCAGATATACCTTTAAGAAGAGCGCTTGCCCCAGAGGGAGATACTGTATACTATCGCGGACAACCTATTCATGTCAATTCTTGGTGCCGAAAGTTTTTATTTAGCCCCGATCGATTAGATCTTCCTTTTGGCCAATTATCTGGTGGCGAAAAAGCACGCGCCCACTTAGCACGCCTTATGCTTAAACCTGCAGATATTCTACTTTTAGACGAACCTACAAATGACTTGGACATCCCTACCCTCGAAATTTTAGAAGAAAGTTTAACTGATTTTCCTGGAGCTATTGTATTAATTTCCCACGATCGATATTTACTAGATCAGATTTCTAATCTTATTTTAGGGTTAGGAACTAACAGCGATACCATTTTATTTGCAGATTATCGTCAGTGGGAAGCCCATCAACTTCAACTTGAACAAACAACCTCGCAAAACAAAGAAAAAGAAAAAAAAGAGCTTCCTAAATCTGAGAACCGTTCAAAGAAAATGAGCTATTCAGAAAAACGTGAATGGGAACAGATGGAAGGCAAAATTTTGGACTTAGAAAAAGAAATTGGACAATTAGAAGCTATAGTACAAGACTCTATTCTAATTAATCAGCCTGATAAACATCAACAGGCATGTGAAACGCTCGATCAAAAACACAAATCTTTAGAAGCCCTTTATTCTCGTTGGGAAGAATTAGAATCCAAAGCATAAATCACTGCATGTAAAAAATGCTATACAATGATATACTCTTGCGATTAATTCACATTAGATTTTAGGAAGCGCATTATATGGCCTTAGAACAAGAACAATTAGCCGAAGCTTGCGAAAAAAGGCGAACTTTCGCCATTATCAGCCACCCGGATGCAGGCAAAACAACTTTAACTGAAAAACTTCTTCTATATTCTGGAATGATTCATACAGCAGGAATGGTTCGAGGGCGTAAAGGACGTAAAGCTGCAGCTTCCGATTGGATGGCAATGGAACAAGAACGAGGAATTTCCATTACAGCTTCAGCCATGCAATTTACGTATAATAACACGATTATTAACGTATTAGACACCCCTGGACATGAAGACTTTTCCGAAGATACTTACAGAACTTTGACAGCTGCTGATTGCGCGATCATGGTTATTGATGCTGCAAAAGGGGTTGAAAGACAAACACGTAAATTATTTGAAGTTTGCCGATTACGTAAAATACCAGTTTTAACATTTATTAATAAAATGGATATGCCAGGTCAAGATCCTTTAGATTTAATGAATGAAGTTGAAAACGTTTTGCAAATTCACTCTTCTGCCTTTAATTGGCCTATTGGAACTGGTAAAGAGTTTTGTGGGGTACTCAATTGTGCCACCAAAGAATGTTTATTTTTCACAAAAATAGCAGCTGGTGGGGCTCAAAAAGCTGCAATAACGCGTATTCCCCTTTATAATGAAGAAGCGAAAGAACGTCTTGGCAAAGAGTGTTTTGAAAAGCTTATCCAGGAACTAGAACTTCTTGAAATGGCAGGAAATCCTTTTTCTCAAAAAGAATTTTTGGCAGGAAATGTCACCCCCATCTTCTTTGCCTCAGCTCTAACCAATTTTGGAATAGAACCTTTTTTTGATGCCTTTGTGAATTTAGCTCCGGCACCACACACTCGAATGGCAAATAATGATAAAGGAGAAGAAATTGAAATTGACCCCGTCCAAACTCCGTTTAGTGCTTATGTCTTTAAACTTCAGGCAAATATGGATAAAAGGCATCGAGATAGCATGGCTTTTTTACGCATTTGCTCGGGCCGCTTCGATCGGGATCTTGTCGTCAAACATCATAGACTCAGTAAAGAAGTTCGTCTCTCAAGGCCCCATGGAATGGTTGCAGGAGAAAGGACAACATTAGATATTGCTTATGCAGGTGATGTAATTGGGGTAATCAATCCTGGAGTTTTTGCCATTGGCGATACCATCTCACTCACAGGAGGATTTAACTTTAAACCTTTGCCTCAATTTCAGCCTGAAATTTTTGCTCGTGTACAACCAAAAGACGTCGGTAAAAGAAAGTCTTTCGATAAAGGTGTTTTGCAATTAACTGACGAAGGTGCGATTCAATTGCTTCGTCCTTATGATTTAAGTGGGGATTTAATTTTTGCTGCAGTAGGCCAACTTCAATTCGAAGTCATGCAATATCGCCTCAAAGATGAGTATAATGTTGAAACAATTATTAATTCTCTCCCTTATCAATGCAGTGCTTGGCTGATAGGAGATAAAGAGACTTTCAAAAAGCCTACAACAGCGGTCATTGTTCAAGATCGTTTTGATCGACCGATTATTTTATTTGGAGAACCGTGGGAAAAACAATATGCCATCAAACAAAATCCTGATCACCAACTAGTAGATATTCTTTCTTAGTACAAACCCGACACGATTTATTAAATACCATATTTTAAAGTTTCTTGGACGCAATACAAAAAAACCGGTGTTTTATAAATGTCTTTAGCGTAGTAAATCTGAATGGGTTTCCAACCTGGAATGGCAAATGTATGTGACAAAACATATGTTCCCGCTCTTAGCTCTTGCTCAAATTTAACCTTTAGCTTTTGCATGGCATTAGAATAAAGATAACAAATGATTATCCCAGAATCCTTAAAATTACATTTAAAAAAATCTTTCCTATATGTTTTTATTTTTTTTAGTCCTATTAAATAGAAAAAAAATTTGGAAACATAATAAGGAATAGGGGATATTTCATAAGCGATAATTTCTTTTTCCGGGTAGCTCTGTGCTAAAGCTACAGTCAAATTACCCCAACCCGATCCCAACTCAACCACCTTTCCATTCAATTGTTTAGGCAGTAAAGCAACCATACTTTTTTGAACTTTAAGAGAAGTTGGTGTAGGAGTAATTCCGTAAAAATAGGAATACCAAAAAATATGAATGAGAATAAAAAACAAGCTAAACAAAAAACAAATGATTATCAAAAAAACTCTCATTTTAAGGCTAAAGTAGCCTGAATCATTTCAAGCCATTAGCAGCAAAATTTAGGTTATAAACTTGAGAATTAGCAAAAAGACATTTCTGCTAATTCTCAATAATAATTGTTAAGCAGCTAAAGAAAATCTAAAAATATTTTCTTCTTCACCTTCAGTTTCGAAATCTTCATCATCATCATCATCGTCATCATCGTCTTCATCATCATCGTCATCATCGTCTTCATCATCGTCTTCATCATCGTCATCATCGTCTTCATCATCATCGTCATCATCGTCTTCATCATCGTCTTCATCATCATCGTCATCATCGTCTTCATCATCATCATAGTCCTCGT
>NZ_BCPZ01000014.1:0-48787 GCF_001950615.1 Candidatus Protochlamydia sp. W-9 | reverse complement strand
CAGTATATCCTTCTTCAAAAAAAAAATAAAGTTAAAAGGGTTAGTTTTTTAATAAAATTATCATTTTATAAATCCTTGAAAACAAACTATTTAATAAATAAAAATTTTAAAAATATTTAATTAAAATTAAATTTTATTTTATATTAATGTAATAACACATTTATATGATTTAAATTTTTGTTATAATAAATAATAGGTGCATTTTAAATGTTAGCTGTAGTTATCAAATGAAAATAAAAATAATTATAATAAAAAAACTTGAATATTAGAAAAATTTAAATTATAAAATACCAATTCAGTACGCGGAGCTATTAAAATGCAAAAAACAAAAATATTGCTTATTGAAGATGAAGAGGATATAGCCTCTTTGATTAAACTCCAGGCAGAATTGGCTGGATATAAAGTCCATCTGGAAATGGATGGATTAAATGGTTTTTTGGCTATAGAAAGAGAAAAACCAGATGTTATTATCCTTGATATTATGCTACCTGGATTAAACGGACTAGATGTATGCCGTAAAATCAAAAGTAATCCTGATTTAGAAAATATTCCTATTATTATAATTTCAGCAAAAAGCGAAGAGCTCGATGTTGTTTTAGGACTTGAGCTAGGTGCGGATGATTATGTTGCTAAACCATTTTCTCTAAAGGTTTTATTTTCACGTATTAAAGCTGTTATGAGACGTGGAAAAGAAGGAGAAAAGGAAGCAAAAACATTAGTTTTTGGCGAATACACTATGGAAGTCGATCGGTATTTGTTGAGAAAGAAAGATAAATCTATTGCTTTAACTCTTTCTGAATTTGGAATTTTAAGACGCTTACTTCTTAATCGTGGAAAGGTATTGACTAGAAATCAATTATTAGATGATGTACAAAATGACGAAGCCTTTATCATCGATCGTAACATTGATGTGCATATTGCCTCTTTGAGAAAGAAATTAGGTCCTAATTTTGATGGTATTGAAACTGTTAGAGGGGTAGGTTATCGTTTTAAAGACGATGAATAAGATAAATTAAAACTGAATTAATCTTGCAGGATTAATTCAGTTTTCTCGGGTATGAGAATGTGTATTCTAAAACTCATTATTTTTAGCTTCTTTTTTTTATCCTTTACAACTTCCTCACAAATAACTTTTGAAGAATTACAAAGCGAAAATTATTTTTTCATACCTGAACAATCCGTTCAAATCAAAGGCTTTATTTATCAATCTCCTTGGAATACCTTTATACTGGCTTCTCAACCTAATTTAAAAAGTTGTTGTATTGACAATTCTCATCAAGCAGCACAACAAATTTTTTTGAAAGGAATTGATAAAATTTCTACTAATCAAATGGTGACAGTTCAGGGGATATTAAAGTTACAAGTGCAAGAGGAAGGGAAAAAATTAAGGCAATTTTATATTTTAGAAAATGCAGAAATCATTTCTCAGAAAGTCCTTCCTTTTTGGACGTTAATTTTTTGTTTCATTTTCATCATTTTTACTTTTTTCGTTTTTAAGAAGAAACAAAAAACATAACTTTTTCAGTCTAAATACCTTTGCCTCTTAGAAAAAATCTTGTTAAACTCACAATTTGGGTTAAAAAAGCCGCAACGAAAATTATTCAATTTAAAACGCTTCTTAGTTATCAAGGAGTATTTTGAACATTAAATAAATGATACTCGATTTTTAAAGGTGAATGAATTTACCTTTATCTTTAATGGTTGTGTGACTTAGGAATGAATTCATCACTAGCAGCACTGATATATTGCTTTTTCCGCATCAAGTATTCTGTTTGCTGAATATCCTTCAGGATTTCCCTTTTTTTAAAACTCTTAAAATAGTTTTCTCATCTTTTAGGTGAGCGTTAATTTGATTGACAAAACCTAAGCTGTTTACCATAGCTCATCGTTGCCACAAGGTTAAACTACAATTTTATATAATTAACTACTTGTAAACTATCTATTTAAAGCAACCAGTGAAATAACAAATGTTATTATTTTTGCAGGGAATATCCAATTAAATTTTCTAATAAAATGCGAGAAATTGATTTTTAATTGGCTGAACTCAAATGGATTACGAATGAATTAATTTGTGCAATTCTACTAAAGAAAGAGGAGATTGAAACAAATATTCACCAAGTTGGCGAAATTTCTCTGGATCATCTGTGACGAAATATTGGTGAATTGCGGGTGGATTCAAATTGACAAGTTGATGACTTTCTAAAAGTTTTTTGACGGTTTGGGCACAGGTCAAGGCTGAATCTATAATTGTAACAGATGAGCCCATTATTTCTTCAATGAGGGGTTTAAGTAAAGGATAATGGGTGCAACCAAGCAAAATAGTATCGACATCCGCCTTCTCTAAATTTTTTAAATATTCTTGAATAATGAGTTTTGAAGCAGAATGATAGAGAAAACCTTCTTCAACGAGAGAAACCAATAGAGGACATGCAATTGGAAAGATAATCGCATCAGGAATTAGTTGATGAATTGCAGACTGGTAAGCACCAGATTCAATGGTTCTTTTGGTTCCTAAAACGGCTATACGTTTGTTACGCGTTGTTGCAGCTGCTAATTTAGCCCCAGGTTCAATGACGCCTATGATTGGGAGGTGAAAGAGTTGTTTTAATTTTGGAAGCGCTAAAGCTGAGGCTGTATTACAAGCAACCACCAATACTTTAATTTGCTTTTCAAGTAGAAAAATAGCATTTTCAATGCTATAGCGAATAATTGTTTCTGCGCTCTTATTTCCATAGGGTACTCTTGCTGTATCCCCAAGATACAAGAGGTTTTCCTGGGGCAGTAAACGAATCATTTCTCGCATGACTGTTAACCCCCCTACTCCTGAGTCAAATAAACCAATAGCATGAGAAGAAGTAAGGTGATTGAATGCCATAGGTTAAGGAAGTTTAAGTACTTGTCCGACCACAATAAGATCAGAAGTTAACTGATTACAGTCTCTCAAAATTTTGACAGTCGTTTTATTAACCTTTGCAATTTTTTCTAAACTATCGCCGGGTTGGACCTTGTATGTTTTAGATGAATTTATCGCTTGTTTGTTTGCAATTTCTTGTGTTGCTGTTTCTCTTGCCTGCCAGACATCTATGAGAGAATGCAAAGCTGCCTCCAGGCTGCTAATATGCTGATCCTGTACTTCAAGGATTTTCTCAACCTCAACCAATTTCTGTTTATATTGAGCTAAAACATTTACCGAATCATTGGCATGATTTTTTAATTGTCTAAGGTCATTCATCAAACCGTTGACAGCTTTATCAAGAGTATCAATTTTCCCTTCTAAATTAATACTCATCGCTCGTGTATATTCTTTTTGTCTCTCTAAATCATCTACAATTTGTTGACGAATTTGATCGAGTGAACTTTCTTGATTATGCAACTTGTTTTCAAAAATGCGTATCTCTGCTTCATGATTACTTAATTCGTGTTTAAGATCGGCTAAACTATTCTTAAATCGGATTGTATTATTATCAATAACTGGACGGGTAGATTGTTGATTAGGCAGGTTAGAATTCGCCGAGTAATTTGGATAAGTTGCACTCATACAATTTAAAAGTGGGAACATGATTAGTGTTCCCATAAGAAAAAAAATTTTAACGTTCATAAATCTTGAACTCTACACGACGGTTTCTAGACCAGCCTTCTTCATGTTTTTCTAAGACGACGGGTCGTTCTTTCCCATAAGAAATGGTAAAGAGATTATCTGGATTAACATCTTCACTAATCAAAAGATTACGAACGGCATTGCTACGACGGGAACCTAGAGCCAAGTTATAAGCTTGAGGTCCTCTTTCATCGGTGTGTCCTTCAATAAAAATATAAACATTTGGATGGCGACGCATGAAATCAGCAATTTGATGAATTGTTTGTAAATTTGCCTGACCTTTAATCATACTGCTATCATAATCGAAATAAATTGTTTTAAAAATGGCTGCGAGTTGGGGAATCATGCAAGGATCTTGAAAAGATTCAATACTCGGAATGGAACTACCTATTTCACCAGGCGTTTCTTTAGGTTGGCGAGCAAGGATATCTACCATTGCAAACTCATTGTTGGCTTGATCTTGTAAGGGAATGAAGTCTGCGCGAGAATAATCACAGTCTTGAAAACCTCCTTCTTGATGACTATACTCATCATCTACGCATTCAAAATCGTTTTTTGAATGAATTTGGCGAGAGTCGCCATGTTTGCCGCCAAGAGCCCTTACACCACGGTTCATGTGCCGGCCAGCTGATTTTGTATCTTCCCAAACGTCGCTACCATTTCTTGCGCAACTTTGAAGTAGACAGGCAGACCCTAATAAGGCTACTAAATAAAAAGAATATATTCTCATAAGATTTTCTCCGGAAATTAGAGAGAGCTCATTGAAGATTTGTAAGTGAAAAAACAGTTTCTTTTTGAAATTTACTCTATTTGCAAAAAAAAATTTTGAATGAATTTGTAATTAAATTTTTGAGAAAAAATAAAATATAACGTTAAAAAAAATTGATCATAAAAGCTTCAAAAAAAACATTTTAGCAAAATTAATGAAATCTCGAAAAAAGTTGAACGTAGTTTAACAAAAATCATGTCAAATTAGCAAAAAAAAACACTAGCATTTACAATCTCTTATCTAATTAGATGATAAACAAGCGATTAGCGATCAAAACGTAACTCCCAATTGGGATAACGTTTTTCACCTTTTCCTGAAGTTATGCGAGTTGCCTCCGTTTGATTCAAATTAATCAAATAGAGCTGGCTATCATTGGTATCAGCTGAATTATAAACAAGATGAAGGCTATTGGGAGCCCACGAAGGATTTTCTTTGTTAACAGGTCCTTGCGTTAATTGTTTTTCCTGGTTGGTTGTAAAATCGTAAATCCAAATTTGCCTAATCCCATCAGTTCGGGAGCAATAAGCAATTTTTGTTCCGTCTGGTGACCATGCAGGAGCAGAACTTTCTCGATTGCGCTTAGTAATTAGAGTTGCCTTTATATTTTTTAAACTTGTTCCAGGCTCTGGAATGGCAATGACGTAAATTTTTGGAGAACCATCTTTATCAGATACAAAAGCTACTTTGGTTCCATCAGGATTAAATGAAGGAGTACTTTGGGTAGCTAATTTAGCAGAGAAAATTTGCTGCGGTTTTCCAACAACACCTGTTTCAGGATTGAAAAGTTGCAAAAATAAATCGGGATTGCCAGTTACGTCGCTAATAAAGGCAATTTTATCTCGTTGTTGAGAAAGTGTAGGCATCAGTTGATTACCTTTAAGCTTCAATAAACGCTGTCCTTTGCCATCTTTTAAATTCGCAATATAAATTTTTGATTGTCCGACTTGATAAGAAACATAAAGAAAATTGCCTGATAAAAAACCTTTTTTGGGTGGAATGTAAGTAGGATTCACACAAAAAGATTTTTCTTGAGTAATTTGTCGTGCATTTTCTCCATCGTAATCAGCTTCCCAAACTTCGGAAGAAAGTTTTTGTTTATTATCGACAAGGGGAGTTTTAACTGTATACAAAATTTTAGTGGAGGCAATTCCCTCCACTCCAAATAAGGCTTTATGAATAGTGTCTGCAATACGATGAATTAATCGGCGATCTTGGGATAAATCACCGGTTAGCATAACTGGATCACATTTTTTAAGATTTTGTGTATTCGTACTTAATATAAATACCTGAAGAAAGTTTTCTTTGATAATACCTTTGATCACATAAAAAATATTTTGTGCTTGCCAAGCTTGAGCAATACCTAAATCTTCTAGCTCACCTGCATTGGCTAACTGGTCATTGGAGGTATTTCTTTTTGATAAATAAGTAGATCCATTGTGATTAAGATCAAAGGTTAAGATATTTTCCAATTGTTTAAGATAGGATGGAGAAAAATTTGTCTGTTCTATAGTGAAAGGAGCTAAATAAAGAGGAACAAGAGAAGAATCTGTCGAGAGGCGAACAACAATAGGGTCTTCGTCTATCGAATGAGCAAAAAAGGGAGCTAAAGATAAACAAAAGCAGATAAGAAACTGTATCCAATGGTTAGATGTTTTAAAAAAAAATGCATACATAAAATTTCTTGGGTTTTTAATAATCTAATAGATTTTTTAGTGAATAAACTTGTAATCTAGGTTAATAATCGTTATTTAACGTAACTAAAAAAGTGTATTGGGAAAGCCCTTCAAATCGAGTTCCGAAAGCTGGAAAATAAATCGTGGGAAGGTTTTTTTCTATGTACTGCTGATTTTTTGAACTTTCACTTTTTACAATGCTAATTTGAGCAATCTTGCCTGTTCGGTCGATCGTCAATTTAACTTGTACAGATCCGTAATCGGGTAATTTTAGAAAAAGTTTTAATCGTTGAGCAATTTCGTCTCGATAACTGCTATCCCTTCCATTTAACTCTCCTTGAACACTATTTCCTTGAGGTAAAGTGTCAATTTGTAGATTTTGAATCTGTTTTAGAATAGAGGATTCTCCAATTTTAGTTGGCGTGGTAGAATTGGATTTTTGTTTTGCCTCTCCTATTTTGGCTAGATTTTCTTTAGCTTTAGCTAAGAGCTGTTGCTCTTTTTTTAGAGCAGCCTCCTGTGAGGCTGCTAATTCTTGCTGAAGTTGCTTGTCAACATCTTTGGCAAGAGTTTCCTTAGCAATATTTTCTTTTTTAACAGCCTCTTTTTTTTGTTTTTCTTTCTCAAATGTTATTGCTGGAGTCGCTTTTACTTTTTTCTTCTCTGCTTGTTTTTGTTCCGTAATTTTTTTTTGTGGGGGTTCAGTTTTTTTTATTTTTGATGAAGAGACTGTACTTTTTTTTGGTTCAGTTTTTGGAGAGAGTTTAGATTCTAACTTAAGTTCAGATTTTTTTTCAGTCACTTTATGTGGTTTAGAAGAGTTTTGTGGTTTTGGCTTAGCAGGTAAGGGATTTTCTGGTGTTAAAGGTAACGAAGTGGATGAGATTAAACTCTTATCAATCTCTTGTGTAAGCAAAGTTTTTATAGAAGAGGGAGGAGCGGAAGGTTGTAGGATAAGTGTCGAGACTACTAATTTCGTCGTTTGTTGTTTTTCTGATGAAATTGACCATGTAGAATTAACTAATAAAATCAGTAAATGAAAAAATATGACAGCAATAGCAATCAACCACCAAGCTTTTTGCTGGGTATAAGATTGAAAAAAGAGAGAAGTTGGATCATTGTGCATAAGCAATGGGTTGCTTTAAGCAGGTTTTAAAATAATGTCTACTTTTGAAAATCCTGCTTCTTCTGCAGCATTCTTGACTAGTTGGTATGTCCCGAAACAGGCTTTTTTATCATGAAAAATTTGAGGAGTAATTTTGGGATGTTTCAATTTAATTTGTTTAAGCTTTTCGGCTAACAGATGAGGAAGTATAAGTTCTTGATTTAACCAAATCGTGTTATCAGATCTTACATGAATAGTAATCGGACTACTTTCCTGAACAGACTGATGATTATTTAAATTGAATTTTGGCGCATCAGCAAGTTCGACATGATCTTGTTCTAATAAGGGGGCAATTACAATAAACATAATCAAAATAACAAACACAACGTCAATTAAAGGTGTCAAATTTACGGCAGGTTCATCGGGAATTGAAGAGTGAGAAAAAGAAAAACGGTTTCTAATCATTGCGCTCACCTTTTCTAAGCTTCTACTTTGCGATATTGTAATTCAACAGCAGCTAAAATGTCGTTTGAAAAACCTTCCATATCCATCGAAAAATCACGAATTTCATTTTTTAAATAATTATATCCAATTAAAGCGGGAATTGCATCAAGAAGTCCCAGTACTGTGGTAGCCAAGGCAAGGGATAGTCCACTGAGTACCATTTGATGAGTACTTCCGCCTGATTGATGAGATTGTAATTCCGCAAATGTTGTCAAAATCCCCCAAACAGTTCCCAATAACCCTAGAAATGGTGCCAAACTGACAGTTGTGGAAAGAATGTAAAGATTTTTTTCTAAATATTTTATTTGAGAAGCAACTTGAGTGGATAAATGAGAGGCAACGTAGTCTATATCACTCAACGAAAGAAATGTGGGTGATTGCGGAGTGTTAGATAGTTGAGTATGAAAATGGCGATTTTTAGCCAATACATCTAAAGTTTGTCGTTTTAAAACTTTATAGAGGTCTAAAAAAGGATTAAGGTGTGTTTTGTTATTTATTGTATCATAGTCGAGGCTAAGAGGATTCGCTTTTTGTAATTGAAAAGCTTCATGAAATCGGAAGGCATGTTTTTTGGCTTGAAAAGTCAACCATAATTTATGAATTAAAACAATCCAGCTACAAATAGAAAGAATATATAAAGCTAAAAAAATTAGTTTACCTAATACATCGGATTGAGAATAAGCTTCAAAAAAAGGATTGTTAGCTAATATATTAACATTTACATACATTTACAATACCTTTATTATTTATAATAATTTACTTGAATATAAATTTTCAAATTTATTATACTAATTATCTAATGTGATTAATATCAAATAACTGATTATACCCTATTTGTCAAGTTTTGTAAAAATAAAAACTAGATTTAAATAGGAAATTTTTGATGACTTCACCTCAGATTCGAACTTTGAATTATTCTCGCGAAGATTCAGTTTTTTGTTTTTGTTTTAAAAAGATCAACTTGTGAAAATAGGCTTGCCAATTTTCCTTCAGAAGATTTTTTGATACTGATCAAAGTTTTGACTTTCAAAGAATAAATAAAACTCACGCAAAGTGAAATTTCATCCCCCTTCATTTGAAAGGCTTCAATAAGCCGTATAAAGCCAGGAGATGTTTGAATGAACAATTATATTCGTTTCTTTTTATTATTAATTGGGTTTGTTTCCCCCCTACCGTCTTTTGCCACATTCGAAGGTCCTGCCCATGTACAAGTTCAGTTAATTCAAGAAGAAGAGACAATTCAGCCAGGCCATCCTTTTTGGGTTGCCCTTCATCTTAAAATCGAAGACGATTGGCACGTGTACTGGAAAAATCCGGGGGATGCGGGAATACCATTAAAAGTTGAGTGGACATTACCTCTCGGATTTGAAGTGGGGCCTTTACAATGGCCTTTTCCTGGAAAATTTAAGGTGGCTGACATGGTGGGATTTGGATATGAAGGAGAAGTTGTCCTACTAAGTTTGATTACCCCTCCTGCTAATCTCTCTATTGGACAAACTTTTCAATTGAATGCTAAACTCAAATGGCTTGTTTGTTCAGATCTTACGTGTCAGCCAGGATCAACAGCCACAGCTCTTCAAGTTGTCACCCAAAATGATGCGCCAAAATTAAAAACTGAAACAGCTACTCTTTTTTCCCAAGCACGTTTGAAAATTCCCAGTTTTCATGCAGAAGTGAAAACTGTGCGTAAATCAGGAATTGTCCAAATTGAAATGCCTCACGCGAATCAAATACCAAATGTTGACCCCGTTATTGGAGTTTATTTTTTTCCTGAAGAAAAGGATGTTATTGATTACAAAGTTGATCCTGTTCTTGCTGCTGCTTCTAAGCAAGATCAGCGATTTTTAGTCAATTTAAAAGGAAGTGATGAGATTGGGGCTAAAAGTCAGACTTTAAAAGGTGTTTTGGTTGTGCATACTCAGCAAGGGAATGAAGAAAGTGTCCAAGCTTTTGATATAGATACACCAATCCACGAAGTTGGCGAAAAAGAGTTAATCAGTCATTTGGACACTCAATCGATAAGACCTTCCACGCTGGAAATGAAAACTCAAAAAACCCAAGCATCATCTTTTGAGTTTGAAGGGGGAATTGCTCTTGCTCTTTTATTTGCTTTTTTAGGGGGGATGATTCTAAATTTAATGCCTTGCGTTTTACCTGTTATGTCATTCAAAGTGATGAGCTTTGTTAAAATGGCCGGTCAAAGTCGTTCTTTAACGATCAAACATGGTTTAATGTTTTCTTTAGGAGTCATTCTCTCATTTTGGCTATTAGCTTCCGCAATGCTAGCTCTACGTGCCTATGGTCAAGCTGTGGGTTGGGGATTTCAATTGCAAGAGCCTATTTTTGTGGTTATTTTAGCATCTGTTTTATTTATATTTGCGTTGAGTTTATTTGGACTTTTTGAGTGGGGAATGTTTTTTGCTTCTTGGGCGGGGCAGACGCAAGCTGAAAAAGCAACTCAATGGTCTGGTTACATGGGTTCTTTCTTAAGTGGAGTTTTAGCAACAGCTGTTGCTACACCTTGCACAGGGCCTTTTTTAGGCTCTGCTGTGGGATTTGCTGTCACATTACCTGTTTTTCAATCATTATTAATTTTTACATTGCTTGGATTAGGAATGTGCTTTCCTTATTTATTACTTGCTAGTTTTCCAGCTTTTTTGCGGTTTATGCCCAAACCTGGTCCATGGATGGAAACTTTTAAAGAACTTATGGGATTTGTTTTACTAATCACTGTCTTATGGTTAATGTGGGTATTTAGTGCACAGACAAATACTTTTTCTCTTATTTGCTTAATAGCTGGTTTCTTGAGCTTTGCTATAGGAGCTTGGATTTATGGAAAAGGGAGTCATCCTCTTATAAGTTCAAAAAAGCGAATAATCGCTTATGTCACTGCCTTATTCTTCATCTTAATGGGTATAGAAGCTATTATTTTACCAAAAGATTCGTGGAATGATAGTTCAACTTTTTCTCAGATTGGAAATGCAGAGTGGGCTGGATGGGAGGTATTTTCCCCGGAACGAGTTGTCGAATTAAGAAAACAAGGAAGACCTGTTCTGATTGATTTTACCGCTAAATGGTGTTTGATTTGTCAGGCCAATCATATCGTTTTAGGTTCTAAAGAAGTTGATAAAAAACTTTCGGAAGAAGGTGTTGTTAGAATGATAGCCGATTGGACCAAGAATGATCCAGTGATTACTGAGGCTTTGAGCCAATTTGGACGCAATAGTGTGCCCCTCTATGTTTTTTATGGGAGTGATCAGAAGCAAGAGCCTACTATTTTACCTCAAATACTGACCTCTGATATTGTCAAAGAACACATTAATTCAGTTTTGAATTCTAAAGAGGTAGCATGGATAGAATGAGCTATTCTCTTTCATTTATTGACTCTCACGCCCATTTAACAAATTCTCCTGTTTACGAACAAATTGATGTTCTTTTAGAAAGAGCGCAAAAAGAGCACGTTCATCAAATAGTCAATATTTGTACTGATCCCGAGTCGTTAAAAAAAGGGATAGAGCTTTCCAAAAAATATCCTTGGATTTACCAAACGGCTGCAACCCCTCCCAATGATGTACAAAAAGAAGGTGAAGCAGCATTTGAAACGATTGCAGATTATGCTCGTAAAGGTTACTTAAAAGCGATTGGAGAAACAGGATTAGATTATTATTATGATTATTCTTCAAAAGAGATTCAAAAAGACTTTTTCCATCGTTATTTGCATTTAGCTCTTGAATGTCGATTACCTGTAGTCATTCATTGTCGAGAAGCTTTTGCAGATTTTTTTGAAATTATTGACGCAGAATATCGAATTGGCTGTCGTCATGCTCCAGGTGTTTTACATTGTTTCACAGGAACAATTGCAGAAGCTGAAGAGGTCATTAAAAGAGGGTGGATGCTCTCTCTAAGTGGGATTGTCACTTTTAAAAAAAGTTTCGAGTTGCAGCAAGTTGCAAAAGAAGTTCCTCTGTCCCAACTATTGATCGAAACAGATACGCCATATCTAGCCCCTCAAAAATATCGAGGCCGCCCCAATGAGCCTTCTTATATTATAGAGACAGCTCGTTTGATTGCTACTTTAAAAGGTATTTCTCTAGAGGAAGTGGCACATACGACTTCTGAAAATGCACGTTATTTATTTCGAATTTAGTGATATAAATTTATTTATTGAAAGTGTTAAATATTTTTTTACGATCCATTTTTGAAATTATATTTAAATTTTTTGACATTTAATGATTGTAAAAATTAATTATTTCCTATTTTTATGAATAAATTTATTTTGATTTTATAATAAATGAAAATATCATTATATATGATCAATTTTAAATTGAATTGGATCCACTAGCTAGGTATATATAGACTCAAAACATTGGAAATCGTTTTTGAGTATCCCATGACTTATACTTATCAAGCTCCTCCTATTCCTAAAGCTTTTATTTGGCGAAGAGCTCATTCTTTAACAGGGCTTTGGTTAGTTTTATTTTTGATCGAACATTTACTAACTAATTCTCAAGCGGCGCTTTTTGTTGGAGATGATGGAAGTGGCTTTGTAGCGGCAGTCAACTGGATAAAAGGGTTACCTTATTTACCTTTGATTGAAATCATTTTATTAGGATTACCACTTTTAATTCATGGATTTTGGGGTATTCATTATTTATTACAGGCAAAATACAATACTCAGCCTTCTGATGGATCACAACCTTCTCTTCCAGGGCATTTTCGCAATCATGCCTATACATGGCAAAGAATTACTTCGTGGATTTTATTATTTGGAATTGTGGCTCATGTCATTCATATGCGTTTTTTAGAATATCCAGCAACTGCTCAATTGGACACTCAACATTATTATCTCGTTCGCTTGGAAAAAGATAATGGTTTGTACACCCTTTCTAAAAGGCTAGGATTTGATCTTTACTCTCAATCGCAAATTCAAGAGATAAAACAGACTATTTTCTCCCAGTTAGGTCCTTTAGTTGCTTTGGAAGAAACTCCTGAGCAATTAATTGCAGCTCAGAAAAATCGCGAAGAAAAAGCTTGGGTAGAGGCTTTTGAGAGTTTACATATAAACGCAAATCAGTTAGTGGCAGCATCAAAAACTTTTGGTATCGCTGAATTATTAATTGTAAGAGATACTTTTAAAAAACCAATCATGATTTTTTTGTATACTGGCCTTGTGATTGCTGCTTGTTTTCACGCTTTTAATGGACTTTGGACATTTATGATCACCTGGGGCATTTCTTTGACTGCTAGATCTCAAAAATTTATGAGGAAAATGGCTACTTTACTGATGATCATGATTGCTTTTTTGGGGTTTGCGGCGATTTGGGGCACATATTGGTTTAATCTCTCACATTAATAGGAATTGGTAAGATGTCTAAAGCTAAAGAAGTAATCGTGGTTGGAGGGGGATTATCAGGGCTTTCTACGGCTATGAAACTCGCAGAAAATGGTTGCAATGTCAAAATCGTCTCAGTCACAAAAGTGAAACGCTCTCATTCTGTATGTGCTCAAGGAGGAATTAACGCAGCGATGAATTTAAAAGGAGAAGATGATTCTCCTTTGATTCATGCATATGACACGATTAAAGGAGGTGACTTTTTAGCTAATCAACCTCCTGTTTTAGAAATGTGTTTAGCAGCTCCAGCAATTATTCAGATGATGGCACGGTTTGGGTGTCCTTTCAATCGAACTTCGGAAGGAAATTTAGATTTTAGACGCTTTGGAGGCACGCTTTATAATCGAACCGCTTTTTGTGGTGCTTCTACTGGACAGCAGCTGCTTTATGCTCTAGATGAGCAAGTTAGAAAATACGAAGTGATGGGGAGAGTTGAAAAATTTGAATCTCATGAATTTATGCGTCTGATCATAGATGAACAAGGACTCGCTAGAGGTATTGTCATGATGGATCTTTTTAACATGAAGTTAGATGTGCTAAAAGCCGATGCTGTTGTGATAGCAACGGGAGGAATTGGAATGATTTTTAAAAAATCGACAAATTCCACGTTTTGTACTGGAGCTGCTAATGGTCGTTTATTTAAACAAGGCATGATTTATGCGAATGGAGAGTTTATCCAAATTCATCCAACAGCTATTCCGGGGCATGATAAACTCCGATTAATGTCAGAATCTGCCCGTGGGGAAGGAGGACGCATTTGGGTTTATGGAGATTCTTCTAAACAGATAAAAAAAGCGGATGGAACTGAAATTCCATGTGGAAAAACAGGAGAGCCTTGGTATTTTCTTGAAGAGTTATATCCAGCATTTGGAAATTTGGTTCCCCGCGATATTGGTGCAAGAGAAGTTTTACGTATTTGCGAAATGGGGTTAGGAATCAATGGGGAAATGCAGGTTTATCTCGACGTATCCCATCTATCGGATGAGAAAAAGCAAAAGCTTAAAGCAATTTTGGAAATTTATCAAAAATTTACTGGTGATGATCCAAAAAAGGTTCCTATGCGAATTTTCCCTGCTATGCATTATACAATGGGGGGGGCGTGGGTTGATTGGCCTGCTGCGGATGATCACGATCGGTTTGATCGTTTTAGACAAATGACTAACTTACATGGATGTTTTAATGTTGGCGAATCAGATTACCAATATCATGGAGCTAATCGATTAGGAGCCAACGCGCTACTCTCTTGTATTTTCAGTGGGCTTGTTGCCGGGCAAGAAGTACCTAGATATTTAGATCAATTAACCTATTCTTATCGAGAAACTCCAACTTCAGTTTTTGAATCAGCTTTAAATGCCGAACAAGACATAAAAAAAGATTTATTATCGAGGAAAGGGATTGAAAATATTCATCGTTTACATGACGAATTATCTGATTGGATGCTTACAAATGTAACAGTTAAACGAAATAATGCCGACCTACTAAAAACTCTTAATAAATTGAAGGAACTGAGAGAGCGATATCAACACATTTCGCTAGATGATCGAACGCAATTTGCTAATCAAACATATGCTGTCGCCAATCAGTTTGGGCCTATGCTCGAGATTGCTATGGTAATTACTAAAGGTGCTCTTTTACGGAATGAATTTAGAGGAGCTCATTATAAACCAGAGTTTCCAGAGCGAAATGATAAAGAGTGGTTAAAAACAACTCTAGCCATTTATCAGGTAGATGAACCGCGCATTGAATATGCAGAAGTAGATTTACGCCATCTCAAACCTATACAAAGAGATTATACACACGCTAAAAAAATTAAACCCAAATTAGAAAATATCCCTGCCAATCTTATTTTACCTATTTAATACCTAGGAGATTTTTGATGGTTCGAACATACATTTTAAAAATATATCGGGGAGAACCGGGATCTCAATATTGGGAAGAATTTGAGCTTGCTTTAATTCCTTATGCGAATGTGATTTCTTCATTAATGGAAATCCAACGCAACCCTATCAATATTAAAGGGGAAAAAGTCAAACCTGTCGTATGGGAGTCAGGTTGTTTAGAAGAAGTTTGTGGGTCTTGTTCAATGCTTATCAATGCTTATCCTCGGCAAGCTTGCACAGCTCTTATTGAACCAATTTTGAATGAAACAAAAAATTTGATTATTACTTTAGCGCCTCTGACCAAATTTCCTTTAGTGAGAGATTTGATTGTAGATCGTAGTCGCATGTTTGAAAATTTAAAAAAAGTGCATGCATGGATTGATGTCGACGGAACTTACCAGCAAGGTCCAGGACCAAATATTGGTCCAGAAAAACAAAAAGTGATGTATTCTTTAGCGACCTGCATGACTTGCGGCTGTTGTTCTGAAGCCTGTCCTCAAGTTAACATGCATTCTCCGTTTATAGGCCCTGCGGCAATTTCACAAGTCCGCTTATTTAATGCAAACCCGATTGGAAAAACGCAAAAAGAAAAGCGTTTAAGGCCTTTGATGCAGGAAGGGGGAGTTAATGATTGTGGAAATAATCAAAACTGCGTGAGGGTTTGTCCAAAAGGCATTCCCTTAACAGATTCTATTGCAACAATTAGTCGCGATGTTACAAAACAAGCAATTGAAGATCTTTTTAGTTTTCCTGATAGACAAGACTAACCATTCATTTAATAATTATTAATTAAAGTTAAAATACTAATGACTGTCAATTAATAATTTGTTATTATATTAAATTTAATTTTTTTAATTCTATAGGATATAATGTCCCTTCATACCTATTATTTTAAACGCTTAATCTGGGTTTTAATTGCAAAAACCTGCTTCATCGTCGGATTTATTATTTGGGGTGGGGTGGGATTGGGACCTGACGAAGCTCAATATTGGACTTGGAGCCAAAAGCTTGATTGGGGATACTACAGTAAACCCCCTGGCGTTGCTTGGCAAATTTGGTTAGGAACACAGTTGTGGGGGCAAACAGAATTAGGAATTCGTTTTTTTTCTTTAATATGGTCATTTTTACAGTCTTATTTAGTATTTGTTTTAGCGTTAGAAGCTGGATTAAAGCCTAGAACAGCCTTTTGGAGTGGAATTGTCATGGCTTTTTCTCCTATCGGTTTGATAGGATCTTTTCTTGCCATTACGGATGGAGGGTGCTTAATTTTTTGGACATTAGCATGCATAATTGTTGTGAGAGCTTTGCGGAAAAATCTTAGCCCTTCTCCTTTTTTGGTTGGTTTATGTTTAATGGCTGGAGCTTTATTTAAATGGCCCATTTATTTTTTTTGGGTATTTTTTCTCATCAGTCAATATCTTTGGTTTCCTCAACTTTCTTTGGCAAGGCTTGTAAGTGGGATTTGTGTTTCTCTAATGGGTCTTTTACCAAGTTTTTGGTGGAATATTTCTCATGATTGGGCAACTTTCCGTCATGTTTTCTCTACCCTTCAAGGTGGGCATGGGGCAACAGGCGGGAATTTTTTTGAATTCTTAGGGATTCAAGCTCTATTAATCTCACCAATTTTGTTTGGATTGTTACTTTATAGTTGGTTTTATCAAGCAAAAAAAATGAAGCCTATGCCTCCTATCCACACAAGTTTTAAAAAAACTCTGTTATTTTGTGGAGGACTTTCTTTAATATGCTTAGCGTGTGCTTTAAGCCTGTCACTTTTTCAAAAAATTCAGGGAAATTGGATTGTTTTTGCGTATCCGACAGCAATTGTTTGGTTAGCAGGTTTTGCATGCGAAGGAAGTCGCCACGAGAAATGGTTGAAATTAGGAGTGGCTACTGCAGGATGCTTAATTTTGTCTCTTTTTTCTTTTCCACTGTTTTACCAATCTCAATGGCGGCCTGTTTTTATGACGTATAAGTGGAATCCTTTCAAACACAATATGGGTTGGGACCAGTTAGAACAATCATTATTAGAAGCCAAATATAACCCTTTAACCGACTTTTTAGTTAGCGATAAATATCAAACAACCAGCATCTTAAGTTTTTATGGCCCTCTGCAACAAAGAGCCTATTTTCTTAACCTTCATCATGCTCGTCAAAATCAGTTTTCGTATTGGCCAAGCATGGTGGATGACTATGCAGGAAAAACTGGTTACTTTATCTGGATGGAGAATCAACCTTATTTAGAGCGTGATTGGAAAAAAAAGTTAGACTTTTATCAAAATGAATTAAAAAACTATTTCAAGCATGTAGAACTTATGGGTCTTTTTCCCCTTCTTTACGAGCATCAAAAAGTTGTGAAAGGTGTTTTTATTTTTAGATGCACTGACTGTAAATCAAACCCTCTCCCCTCAACACAAATTTTTTAAACTGATAAGTTTATAGTCGAAAAAAGCAAAAATAAGTTATTATGAATTTATAAGTGATTTAGCTCAAAGTTTGAGATTTCAGCCATTTTTTTCACCGCTGATTGGGATATTTGAATATTAAGCCAATCAACGATATTTATTTTTTTTAAGGGACCATGACGCTAATGGTGCCGCTTGAATTGTACGCAATTTAAAGCAAAACCATTAGGAAACGGACCCACGTTAACACAACGTGTTGATCGAGCCAATTCAAGTCCCTCTCAGCGGTGTTTTCTTTTTTGACAATTCATTATGTTCCAGAATAACCTTAAATTACGTTTTTGAGCACTTTATATAAATTTGTTTCTATATGCTAAGTTTGAGAGAGAATGGTTTTAGAGGGTCATTATTAACTGCGGTCGTCGAAAAGGGGATGGTAGAGAAGATGCTTAATCTAGTGCGTTTCAATTAGACTTTTGTTTCAAATTCTTAATCTTTACATTTTATCCTCTTTTTTCTAAACTAGTTCCATGTTTACAAAGTTAAGCAAATGACAATCTCAGTTTTGAGTTTATTTAATTGGGAAACACTTTGATTGTTAATTAATTAAATAAACTCAGGACTTAGGGCTAATATGAATAAGCATTGGAGAAGATATGTCTTCTGTTAAAAAGAAGCGCAAATACAAAATTGCGAAACACAAGCGCAAGAAGCGTAGCCGGCGTGATCGGCACAAAGGAAGATAGATTTTTTTCTAATAGACTTCAGAGAAAAATTTAATCACCACTTGCAAGCTTAAATTTATCTTAAGCTTGCAAGTTCTACTAACTCCCTCCTAAGTTCTATAACTTCTTTTTATCTTATCTATAAGTCCAACTAATACAAATTTATTAAATTGATTAATTTATTTTGTAAAACTTGAGTTTTTATTTTAAAATTTCGGATTTAAATATTAATTAAATGAGTGTTTTGAATGATGCTTTGGAAATTTCCTGTTCGTTATGATGTAATTGTTATTGGTGGAGGGCATGCAGGCTGCGAAGCAGCATTGGCATCTGCACGAATGGGGTTGAGAACTTTATTACTCACAATGAATTTGGATACAATAGCCAAAATGAGTTGTAATCCTGCTGTAGGAGGAATCGCTAAAGGGCATATCGTTAGAGAAATCGATGCATTGGGTGGGGAAATGGGTAAAGTGATTGATGTCACTGGGATCCAATATCGCATGTTAAATGCGACTAAAGGCCCTGCCGTTTGGGCACCTCGCGCGCAAGCCGACAAACTTGCTTATCAAAGTGAGATGAAACACCGTATGGAGCGAGTCTCTAACTTGGATATCAAGCAAGGCACTATTGAAGATTTATTAATTGAAAACGATCATATTTGTGGCGTGATGACGAAAGAAGGAATTAGTTATGATTGCCAAGCGATTGTTCTTTCTTCTGGGACATTTTTAAGAGGCCTTTTACATATTGGTGAAACAAATTATTCAGGGGGTAGAGCTGGAGACCAGCCTTCAGTGGGTATGTCAGCTAGCTTAGAAAAATATGGTTTAAAATTAGGTCGATTAAAGACGGGAACTCCTCCTAGAATCAATAAACGATCCATTGACTTTAGTTGCACAGAAGAACAGCCGGGTGATCCGGGAGTCAAATTTTCTTACGATAATGAGGGAATCCCTCGTTTGCCGCAAGTGTCCTGCTACATTACTTATACGACAGAAGAAACAAAACAAATTATTTTATCCAACATTCATCGCTCTCCTATGTATTCAGGCAAAATCAAAGGAGTGGGGCCTCGTTATTGCCCCTCCATTGAAGATAAGGTTGTTCGTTTTTCGGATAAAGAACGCCATCAAATTTTTTTAGAGCCTGAAGGACTCCAAACCCAAGAAGTTTACGTCAATGGAGTCTCTTCTTCATTACCCTTTGATGTACAATTGGCATTTATCAAAAGTATCCCTGCACTTCGTCATGCTGAAATTATGAGACCCGCTTACGCAATTGAGTATGATTATGTTATAAGTGGTCAAATTGACTTTTCTCTCGAATGTAAAAAAATTGGAGGCCTTTTCTTAGCTGGCCAAATTAATGGAACGTCTGGTTACGAAGAAGCTGCTGGCCAGGGGTTAATGGCAGGAATTAACGCTGCGAATAAAGTGATGGGTAAAGCCCCCCTAATTTTAAAACGTTCGGAAGCATATATAGGAGTAATGATCGATGATCTAGTCACAAAAGGTTTGGATGAACCTTACCGGATGTTTACAAGTCGTGCAGAGCATCGTTTATTACTTCGGCAAGACAATGCTGATCTTCGTTTAAGACGCTATGGCTATGAAGTGGGATTAGTTGATCAAACGCGTTACGATCGTGTAAAAGAAAAGCAAAGAATTATGGAGGAAGAAAGTGAACGTTTAGCAAAAACATTTAAGCAAGTGTCTAATAAGGGATATACATTAACTCAATTATTATGCCGGCCCGAAAATACATATGCTTCCTTGCTAAAAGAATATCCAGATGTGATGCAAAATTTTGGAGAAGAAATTAATTTTCAAATTGAATTAAATTTAAAATATGCGGGTTATATCGATCGTCAAACAAGTGAAGTGGCTAAATTGGCGCATGTGGAGAAAATTCAAATTCCGATAGGGTTTGATTTTTTAACTGTAAACGGTTTGCGTAACGAAGCAAAGCAAAAATTGAACCAGGTCGCTCCACGCCATTTAGGCCAAGCTTTACGCATTTCAGGAGTTTCTCCTGCAGATATTTCGATTTTAATGATTGCTCTTACGCGGTATCAAGAGCCAATAAAAAAAGAACGGCTAACATCTGATTGTTCTGAGGCATAAGAGGTCATGCTTGAATGTAATGTTGTGCAGTTAAAAAGCGTTCCTATTTTAACTCAGTTAAAATGGGAAGAAGCTTTACTACGTACAAAACACGACAACTGGTGTTTAATTAATCACGGCTCACCGCCAGCCGTTGTTTTAGGGATTTCTGGGCGTGTTGATGAGTTGATTAATTTAGATTATTTCTATCAAAACCCAATTCCTTTGATTCGTCGCTTTAGTGGAGGAGGAACAGTGGTTGTGGATGAAAATACCATTTTTGTCACCTTTATTTGTCATGCTTCACAATTATCTATTTCTCCTTTCCCTCAACATATTATGCAATGGACAGAAGAATTTTACCGTCCTATTTTCCCAACTCACCCATTTCAGTTAAAAGAAAACGATTATGTTATGGGACTAAGGAAATTTGGAGGTAATGCGCAATCGATTACTAAAAATCGGTGGTTACATCATAGTTCGTTGCTTTGGGATTTTTGCTATGATAAAATGCAATATTTATCTCTTCCTAAAAAAAGACCTCATTATCGAAAAGATCGATCCCATTTAGATTTTCTTTGTTCGTTAAAAGATTTTTGTTCCGATCAATCAAAGTTTCAAGATCAACTCTTGAATAGACTCGAACAGAAGTTTTCTTTAAATCATTGCTCCATTAATGATTTAAAAGAAATATCTCAAATTCCTCATCGTCACATAACTCAAGAAATTTTTTTAGATTTTTTATAAATTTTTTTTCATAAAAAATGTTTCCCTTTTTACTATTAATCCTAAATAGTTTTCATTAAGGATTAAAAGTCTATTGACCTGCTTTTGCAATTAGATTAAATAAGAATTAAAGAAGCCGTCGCTTCTAAAGATTAATAACCTAAACTTTATAAATAATTAAAAAAATCTAATCAGGAGAAAAATATGTTTTTAGAAAATATTTCTATAAATTATACCACTATTTTTTTTGCGGCAATGGCCTATTTTATATTAGGAACTATTTGGTATTCTCCAGCTATGTTTGGGCACCGTTCTAAACGGTACGAAGGAGTTATTAATCCACCAATTAAACAAACATCGCTTGCATTAGCTTATATCGGAGAATTATTAATTTCTTTTTTTATAGCTTACACTTTGGCTGTCTTTATACAAATCACGCAAGCGAAAAATTTTTTAGAAAAGATTGTCGTTGTTATCTGGATTTGGTTTGGTTTTGTGGCAACAACGCATTTTTCACCGGTACTTTGGGATAGAAAAACCTTAAAAAGTTTTTTTGTTCATGCAGGTTTTATGTTATTTGGATTTTTATTAATAGGGTCGCTCATTTCAATTGTACATTGATTTAAAAATTGTTTGTTTAAAATGATTTTGGTTAGCTTATAATTGGGGCGTATTTTATCACCTTAAATAATGTAGATAGGTTGCTTAATACCTTCCAAAACTCAAGTAACAATTAGCCAAAATTCTAAACTTTGTATTTCTTTATATAAATGGGATTTAAAGTTCATCGAAAAATTAATTTAAAATGTTTTTTGCGAGAATCAATTTGCATGAATTTCTAAAAAATATTTTAATGACAATAGAATAACAAAACAAAGGAGTGATGTTATGGTTCAAGGTGATAAATCGAGTTATACGAATAAACAAAAAAGACAAGCAGAACATATTGAAGAAAGCTATGAAAAGCGTGGTGTGAGTAACAAAGAGGCGGAAAAACGTGCTTGGGCTACAGTTAACAAGTTAACTGGTGGCGGCTTAAAAGGTGGGGCGAAAAAATCAAGTTCATCAAAAGCAGCAACGGCTAAAAAAAGTGCCACAGCTAAAACAGCTACCAAAAAGGCAACAGCGACAACAGCAAAAGGAGCCACAGCAGCTAAAAAACCAGCTGTAAAGAAAGCAACAACTTCTGCAGCTAAAAAGCCTGCTCTTACAAAAAAAAGTCCGGCAGTTAAGAAAGCAGTACCCGCTAAAAAAAGTGCCCCTGTAAAAAAGGTATCTCCAGCAAAGAAAGCCACAACAGCTAAAAAATCGACAACAACTTCTCCTCGTACTAATACAATCAAGAAAACGACAGCGACTAAAAAAACGTCGGCAAAAACGGCTTCTAAAAAAGCACCGGCGAGAAAAGTTGTAACAGCAACAGCAAAAAAAAGCTCAGCCACTAAAAGTAGTACTAAAAAAACAACACCGAGCAAAAAATCTTCTAAGAAGGGTATTTTAAGCTCTATATTTTCTTTTTAAAAGATATTGTTTTCTTCTAAGTTTAGTCGCTTAAGAGATATCCTTTTAAGCGACTTTTTTATTTTTTTAATTTACTTTCCAATTGAAGATATTGCAACTTGCGTTCAATTCCCCACCGATATCCAGATAAGTTTCCGTCTTTTCTAATAACTCGATGACAAGGTGTTACAAGAGCTAAAGGATTAGCCGCACAAGCTCCTCCTACAGCACGAACAGCTTTTGGCGAGCTAATCTTTTTTGCAATTTCTGCATAGCTAGATGTTGTTCCAATTGGAATTTCTCTTAAGGCTTTCCAGACAGATCTTTGAAAGAGAGTTCCTCTTTCATCCAAAGTAAAGTCTATTTTTTTGAGAGGATTTTCCATTAACTCAATAATTTGAGAAAGTATGTTTTTTGTTTTGCAATCATCATGAATTAAATGAGCTTGAGGAAAACGAGCTTGAAGGAGTAATTGAAGTTCTGCAGGATTTTCCCCTAGAATAACTGCGCAAAGTCCTACTTGGCTTTGAGCAACAATGACTTGTCCAAAGCTAGAATTACCGATAGAAAAAAATATCTGCTCTACATGTTTGTTATGCATGTTTTATCCCTCTCTTTTATTCTCTAACAAGAATATCAAATCTTATACTTTAAAACTCGCCATTTTAGGTCATCAAATCTTTTAACCCTTTCCTAACTTTAATGTCCGAAAGTGGCTAGAAAATTTTCTGAAAACCTTTTATCATAAAAAAGATGAATATAGAACAAAAAATGTATTTTAAAGCTTATCTTTCCCGCGATGCACGTTTTGATGGGATTTTTTATGTGGGAGTCCTTTCTACTGGAATTTACTGTCGGTGTATTTGTCCTGCGAAAAGACCAAAAGAATCAAATTGTCGCTTTTTCAAAAGTACAGGGGAAGCTGAAAAAGAATTTTTCCGACCTTGTTTACGCTGTCGCCCAGAGCTAGCACCGGGTCAGTCCCCAGTGGATGATGCTCATCGTCTTGCCAATCTTTTGATTTCTTCTATGCAAGAAGGATTATTCGATGAATTAGGACTTGAAGATATTGCCTTAAAATTTAATTTAAGTTCTCGTCAAATTCGGCGTGTCATTCAGAAAGAATTTGGTGTTTCACCTATTCAATTATTATTAACTCGCCGGTTACTTTTAGCAAAGCAGTTATTGACGGATACCGATTTGAGTGTGATAGATATTGCTTTTGCTAGTGGATTTTCTAGCCTGCGTCGTTTCAATGATGCTTTTAAAAAGCATTATCGCATGCCTCCCAACAAATTAAAAAAAGAAGATCAACGAAAGAAATCTTTTTTTCCTTCCGCATACATTACACTGCAATTGAATTATCGTCCCCCCTATGATTGGATAGGTTTTTTAAATTTTTTATCTATTCGTTCTTTAAAGGGGATAGAGCTAGTTGAAAATAATTGTTATTTACGTACTGTACAGATTAGAGAGTATAAAGGCTGGATTCACGTTTCTCATGTGGAGGATAAACATTGCCTAAGAGTCAAAATTGCTTCCTCTTTAGTTCCTGTGCTAGCGATATTATTAGAGCGAATTCGCAATTTTTTTGATTTAAATGCTAGGCCTGATAAAATTTCTGTTCAACTTGGGCAAGATCCCTTTTTGGCAGAAGAAGTGGCAAAAAATCCAGGTTTGAGAGTTCCTGGAACATTTGATGGATTTGAATTAGCATTTAGAGCTATTTTAGGGCAACAAATTACTGTCAAAGCAGCCACTACACTCGCTAGTCGATTTGTAAAAGCATTTGGTGAGGAATTTGAAACTCCCTTTGCAGAGTTGCATTATTTATGTCCAAGTTCTCAACGCATTTCTACTTTAAAGTGGGAAGAAATCGCAACTTTTGGGATTATTCGTGCCAGAGCTCAAACAATAATTGAATTAGCCAAACAAATGTCATCAAATACTCTTAAATTAGAAGCAGGCGTTAATCTGATATTGACAATTAAACAATTAACATCGATAGCAGGGATTGGCCAATGGACGGCTCATTATATTGCTTTAAGAGCTCTCCAATGGCCTGATGCGTTTCCAAAAGAAGATGTGGCATTGCGCAAAAAACTTGGCAAAGTAACGGCGAAGCAAGCGGAGAAATTATCACAAGTGTGGCGTCCGTGGCGCAGCTATGCAACATTGTACCTGTGGCAAAAAAAGGACTAAAATAGCTGAATCAAATTTAACGAATTTTAATTAATCATTTAGTTGTTTGAGAATTTTTTCCAAATTTATTCCTTTACCAAGAATTGGTTTGAATAAATCACCTACTTTTTGAAATCTTTTTAAACAATTCTTTACAGTAAAATCTGTTGGGCGAAGACCAACTTTCACTTCTTCCCATGACAAAGGGGTAGAGACAGGGGCTTCAGGTTTGGGACGAACGGAATAAGGAGCAACGACAGTTTGCCCAAAATTGTTTTGTAAATAATCAAGGTAGACTTTGTTTTGTCTATTTTTAGGGTTTCTTTCTAAAGAAGTGAGATCTGGCATTTTTTTATGAACTAAGTGAGCGATCAATTTGCCAAATTGTGTGGTTTCTTCAAAAGTATAACGAGCCCCCATTGGAATATAAATATGGAGTCCGGTAGCCCCAGAGGTTTTGCACACGTGAGGGATGTCTAGTGGATCCAAGATGTGGTGAATTCCTTGAGCGACTTCAATGACATGATCAAATGAAATGCCTTCAGGATCCAAATCGAGGATTAAATAATCTGGATAGTGCAAAGATTGCCTTCGAACATTAAAGGGATTTAATTCAATACATCCTAAATTGATTACATAGAGTAAACTTTGCTCATTATTGATGATAATATAGTGTACCTCTCTTTCTTCGTGAGAGATGGTTTCTATTTGAACCCAATTGGGTGCATGAAGGAGATCTTTTTGATAAAAACCAGGTTGACCAATTCCATTTGGATAACGATGGAGCGTTTCTGGCCGATCTTTTAAATAGGGCAAAATTAAAGGAGATACCGACCGATAGTACTCAAGTAAATCTCTTTTTGTATACCCTTCTTGAGGCCAATAAACTTTATCTAAATGCGTAAAAGATAATTCCGTATGGATGCTAGGTTTTATGTTTTGTTGTTTAGAAATGGAAGAAGTTTCTTGTAAAATTTTTTTGACTTTTACTTCCTCTTCTAGCACAACTTCTTGTTTTTTTTTATCTTCGCGAAGATCGATAAAAATCGCTTGTCTCATGATTTTTTCTTTTGTCCATTCAGCAAATTGGATTTCGCAAACTAGCTCAGGTTTTACCCACGTGGCTGGTTGATGGAGTTTGGGAGGAAAAGAAAAAGGGCAGGTTTCTTGAGGTTTTAAGAGACCACGCACATAAGTTAACGATTTTTGATCGAATCCACTGCCTGTATGGCCCACATAAAGCAATTCATTATCTTTGTAGACCCCTAAAATTAGAGATCCGAAATGCTCTCTGGAACCTTTCGGAGTTGTGAAGCCACAAATAATTGCTTCTTGTCTTTGATGAGTTTTAATTTTTAGCCATTTTTTACTGCGCGTGGATTGATAGGTGCTATCAATTCTTTTAGCTACAATTCCTTCAAATCCAGCTTGAGAAGCCACTTTAAAAAAGGCTTTTCCTTCTTGAATTAAATGTTCACAAAAACGAATGCGGGAATTTTTTGGTAGAATTTGTTTGAGTAGCTCTTTCCGCTGTAAAAGGGTTAATTCTCGTAAGTCGTTATTTTTTAGATAGAGAAGATCGAATACGTAGTAAACTAAAAATCCTTCTTGATTTTTTAGGTAATTTTGAACAAGTTGAAAGCTTGGTTGTCCATTTTCATTTAAAACGACAATTTCTCCATCTAAATAAGCATCGACTGTCATTTCATTTAAGGCTTTTACAATTGGATCAAATCGTAAGTTAAATGAAAGATGGTTACGAGACCATAAAAAAACGGATTGGTTGTGAATTTGAGCTAGCGCTCTGTATCCATCCCACTTAATTTCAAATAGCCAGTCGGGATGGTCAAAAGGTTTATCGACCAAAGTGGCAAGCATGGGTTTGATTATTTGTGGCATGGTCGTTTTTTGGGTTTCTTTTTGAATAAGGATCGAATTACGCGTTTTTTTGGGATTTTTACCAGTTTTTTTTGGATCTAGAGAAATGATTCGTTGAGATAAAACAGATTCATTTTTTTCGAGAATGGATACTTGGGAAGCATATTCATCACTTTTCTTAATGAGTAACCATTGCTTGTCATCGCCTTGAAATTGAATAAGAGAAAATTCTCCTTTAAGTTTATGCCCATTTAAAACAAATTTTAAATGTCCTTTTTTTAAACCTTGTCTTATGGATTGTTCGGACTCTTTTTGAGACTTTGCTCCTACAGCTGAATAATTACCCTTATCCCAAACGATAACTTCTCCTGCCCCATAATTTCCTTTTGGAATAGTTCCCTCAAAATTATGATAAGAATAAGGATGATCTTCAACCTGAATGGCTAAACGTTTATCATTGGGATTGAGGGAAGGGCCTTTAGGAATAGCCCAACTTTTAAGCACTCCGTCTAATTCTAATCGGAAGTCATAATGTAAATGAGAGGCGTTGTGCATTTGCACGACAAACAAAAGATTTTGAGAGGAATGTTCTTTAGTCTTTTCGTGCGGTTCAGTTGTCTCGTTAAAGTTTCGTTTATTAAAATATTCTTTCAATCCCATATCACCTCCAAAATTATCTAAGCAATTTTTTTGTTGACGGTATCTATAATATTTCTTTCAATATAGCCCTAATATCTTTGACAGAAGTAAGTAACGTTTAGTTTTTTTATTTTTTTGTGATTTTTTCTTTCCTTTGAATTTATCTACAATAATGTCTCTAAATTCCTCTGTATACGTTATCCTAATAGTCTTCGAGATGAAAATGAGAAATGAGTTGATCAATCGATGAGTTTCGGGGCTATTGCGACCTCTTTATTCGTATTTATCCCGCTTTCTAGAATATGTAAAACTATAAGATTTCCATTTCATTCAAGTAGTGCAATGGTTTTAATACCAACAAATTCTCGTAAGGCTTAACGATAGCAATATATTCTCGATTATGTAAAACAAATTTTCCAATACATAATTTTTTAGATTTTTTTGCGTTTTCCTTAAAAGACTATAAGTTTTTGATTTTCTTTCTAAATGAGAAGAAGAAGATAGAAGCGAAAGCTAAGGCATTTTGTTGCATTTTTAGAAAAATATAACCTCGATTACTTCTTAAAGAAGGAAAATAGAAAGGTGGTATTACAAGCATTTAAAACTCGTAGACAGCTGTTTTTAGTCTAGCAAAATAGGAATTCAATTTGCTCATTACGATTACATGTTTTACTCATTGCTTAGTACTAGAAATTCTAGAATATTATTTGCTTTGGAAAAGCGAACAATATTCTTGTATCTAGCATCATTGAGAGGTTACCAACGCAGATCCAAATGTGTTGTAGCTACTAAAAATTTAAAATGCGCTAAACCTGTATTGGTAAGTTTCCAGCATTGCATTAAATCTAGATGTTTTAAAGCGACTAAGGGTGTCAAATGTGTTAATCCAGCATTCGTGATATTTTTACAATTTGTCAGTTTTAAATGCTGTAAAGTCACTAAGGGGGCCAAATGCGTTAATCCATCGTCCGTGAGCTTACCACATCTACTAAGATTTAAATATTGCAAAGCGACTAAGGGTGTCAAATGGGCTAATCCAGCGTCCGTGAGTTTATAACCTTCACTCAGATTTAAATGTTGTAAAGCGACTAAGGGTGTCAAATGGGCTAATCCTGCATCCGTAAGATTATGGCATCCATTCAGATTTAAATATTGCAAAGCGACTAAGGGTGTCAAATGCGCTAATCCAGCGTCCGTAAGATTATGGTACCTAGCCAGATTTAAATATTGTAAAGCGACTAAGGGTGTCAAATGCACTAACCCAGCATCCGTAAGATTATGGCATTCACTCAACTCTAAATATTGCAGAGCCACTAAGGGCTTCAAATGCGCTAATCCAGCGTCCGTAAGGTTATAGCATTCACTCAGATTTAAATATTGTAAAGCGACTAAGGGCCTCAAATGCGCTAATCCAGCGTGCGTGAGCTTACCACATCTACTTAGATTTAAATGTTGCAAAGCGACTAAGGGTGTCAAATGGGCTAACCCAGTGTCCATGAGGTTACGGCACCTAGTTAGATTTAAATGTTGTAAAGCGACTAAGGGCCTCAAATGCGCTAATCCAACGTCCGTGAGCCCATCACAATAGCTCAGATCTAAATGCTGTAGAGCCACTAAGGGCTTCAAATGCGCTAATCCAGCGTCCGTGAGGTTATAGCATTCACTCAGATTTAAATATTGTAAAGCCACTAAGGGCTTCAAATGCGCTAATCCAGCGTCCGTGAGGTTATAGCCTCCACGCAGATTTAAATGTTGTAAAGCCACTAAGGGTCTCAAATGGGCTAATCCAACGTCCGTGAGGTTATAGCCTCCACACAGATTTAAATGTTGTAAAGCCACTAAGGGTCTCAAATGCGCTAATCCAGCGTCTGTGAACTTACCACATCCACTCAGATTTAAATGTTGCAAAGCGACTAAGGGTGCCAAATGGGCTAACCCAGTGTCCGTGAGGTTATAGCATTCACTCAAATCTAAATACTGCAAAGCCATTAAAGGAGTCAAATGCGCTAATCCAGCGTCCGTGAGCTTACCACATCTACTCAGATTTAAATGTTGCAAAGCGACTAAGGGTGTCAAATGGGTTAATCCTGCATCAGTAAGATTTTTGCAAGATTTGAGTTGGAGCACTTTTAAATTTTTACAATCTTTTAACGCTAAAAGATAGTCATCATTCAAATGAACATTGTCTGAAAAATGGATTGCTTCTATCTCATTTGAAAAGTAATTTATAATTCTTTGAAATTCCATCAACTGAGTAGTCTGGTTTAACAAGGTGCTCACAACGGTGGATTCTAAATAGTTTTTCAAATTGTTTAATCGACATTGCTGCACAAAATTTAAAAGCTCTTTTAATTCAAATAAACTTTCTTTAGTGGAACTAAAGGGTTCAAGACTTTGTGATTTGTACCCATCAATTAGCTGCTCTTCTAAGCTTTTTACCACTTCTGTTAGTTCATAATAATCGGCTAGTTGAATGGAAGAAGTGATCTCTTCCAAAGGAACTTTAAAGTTAGCATCTATGACCCAATTAAGCAGACGCGTAAAATCCTTTTGTGTCAACATCAGAGGATGTTGAAGGGTTTCTTGAAAATTTCCTGACCAAAGAGTCTTAAAATAAAGGGATTTTTCCCTTAACATAGTTAACTGAGAATGAGAAATAGTCAAAGAAGTTCCCTCTTGAAAGCTTAGTTGAAGTTCTTCAGATGATGGTGAAAGTTCGGAAGGTTGAGTTGTTGATGGATTAATTTCTTCTATAGCAGCTAAAGGATTGACTAAGGAGTTATCTCCATCTCCAGGAGGATCGCTAATTTCATTAGAGCAATTGTAAGAAGAAGTCGTTGTATTGACAAGAAGATAACTATAATTTGAAGTAGGAATATTCAAAGTAACCATCCATATTAGTTAAATAAATTTTAATTTATGGATATTTTAACAAATTTACATATGATTAAAAATCATTGCAATAAGAATCTAAATTTTGGCTTTTCAGCTTAACTTTGGAAATGCTGCTAATATCTCTATTGCTGAAACCTTACCAAAAAAGATTTTTGGAAAGTTATTTGGTGATAAGGGAGTTATTTTGAAAGCGCTTTCACAGTAAATAATCCATTAAAAAAATATCTATTAGATTAAATAGACACACCACAGAAATGCCGAACCAACTTAAAAAGCCATCTATTAACTTAGCAGGACAACATCGCCTATTATGAAAGGCTGCCTAAAAATCCAACATTCAGGTTAATTTTATTAAATAGCACGCCAAAGAAGAAATGTAATTATTAAATGTTTAGGATTTTTTGACACGAGCAAGAGCCAGACCGTCTAATCTTCCTTCTCTTACAAGAGTGGGAATGAGGACTGTTTCAAGTTTTGGATGAACAGCCAAATAATCATTAAAAGCATAAATGGTTTGAGCTTCTTCGTGATTTGGGTAACCGACATGCTTACCTTTCGGGATGAGATTATCAATTAAAATCAATGAACCAGGTTGAGATAAATGAATAGCCCAATCTAAATAAAGGACATTGTTTTCTTTATCTGCATCAATAAATACAAAGTCGAAAGAGGCTAAATTCTCCGTTGCAATTTGAGCTAATAAATCTACCGCATAGCCTTGCCGAATTTTAACGAGGTGACTTAACCCAGCTTGAAGAAGATGTTCTTGAGCAATTTGGCAATACTGGGGGTTGGCTTCGAGTGAAATCATATATCCTGTTTCTGGTAATGCTCGAGCTAACCAAACTGTACTATATCCACCCAATGTGCCAATCTCTAAAATATGTTTAGCTTGCAGAGTCGAGGCTAAAAAATGAAGGAGCTTACCTAGATAAATAGGAATTTGAATGGAAGGAAGGCCTTTAATAACCGAGCTTTGACGTATGTGATGTAAGACCGCATCTTCTTGTCCAAACCGTCTGTCTAAATACTCTCTTAACTCTTCAGGATTTGGATGGTTTTTATTCATGGAATAGTCTCAAATTTAACTTCATATAAGTAAGGCCATAATTTTCCAGTTAAGTAAAATGTGTGGGTTAACTCATTGTAAGCAATGCCATTTAAAACGGATTCGTATCCTAGACTTTGTTTGATTTTTTTAGGTAATAATTGCGAGGCATTAACGATACCATTGACGATGCCTGTCTCTTTATTTAAGCGGATGATATAATCTGCATTCCAGACATTTGCATAAATATACTTTTCCACACAGATGAGATCATTCAAAAACTTCACGGGTTGTCCATTCCATGTAACTGGGATCGTTTTTTCAATGGTAAAATCCCGGGGATGACGTTTCAAGAGTTCAGAAGATCCATTACTCATATAAAAAAAATCATCTACTTTATCATAGCAAAGACCCCAACCCTCTCCTTCATAATTGATTTGCCGTATTAAACGAATAGGATTTATTTGATAAACAAGAGCAATTCCTTCTTTCCAAGTCAATTGGATAAGGTCTTGATGATTTAAAGTAATACCTTCTGCAAACAGGTGACGAGGAAGCGAATACTTTTGAGTTGTTTTTCCTGTTGAAGGATTAATTTCTTTTAAACAAGATTGTCCGTAAAGCCCAATGCTTTCATATAGTTTATTTTGATAGAATACTAACCCTTGGGTAAACGCATTTGTGTCGTGTGGGTAGGTTTGAACAATGACTAGATTTAATGTTTCAACTTTTTGATTATCAAAGCTGTATAGAGAAAATTTCCATGATAGAACTAAAATAATTAAAAATCCTTTAATATAAAAGTTTATTTGTTTCGTTTTGTATCCCTCTTTATTTTTAGGATGTGGAATGGTAATTTCATCTGTTTTCATATCGTTTTTAATAGAGCCGCCTGTTTAGTGAATGCCATTTAACAAAAACTTCTTCACATTGTTTTGAAGAACCTGGATCAAATGTAGCTAGAACCTCTCTTTTTTCTAGGGGTAGCAATAATTGTTCGTAAAAAAAAGCGTCGTCAAATCCATAACGGGCAGCACACTCTTTTTTTATACCTATGTACACTTTTTCAATTCGAGCCCAATAAATAGCTGCCAAGCACATGGGGCATGGCTCTGCGGTCGTAAATAATGTACATTCTGATAAAATGTGAGTCTTTAAACGACGAGCAGCTTCGCGAATACAATTCATTTCTGCATGGCAAGTTGGATCCTGTTCTTTCAACACAGTATTATGTGTGACAGCAAGTATTTGGCCTTGTTTGTCGACAATACAGGCCCCAAATGGACCGCCCTCATCTTTATCAATTCCTTCATACGCACTTTCAATAGCACGCCTCATATAGTCAGACATATCTTCATTCTCGAATTAAAAAAAATTAATGATCAAAACCCTTAGTTTAACTAAGGTTCGCTCTATTCCTCTATATTTAGAAATTTTCTTAATGATATTTTAACATATTTTTAATCAATATTTGATTAACAGCTGTTAATTTACAATAGTATTTGATTAAGTTTAAAATATTGGTTTTTCTTATATCTAAAAGTAAAAATAGAGATTAAACAAAAGTTACATAATGAAAAATATATATATTTTGCTCTTTCTATTTAGCTTAGGGGTAGTAGCGCAGTCATTTCTCTATCAACACCAACCAACTTTATTTCCCATTGTTGACGCCCCTTTAAATTCTGAAAATCACTTACCAAAAAAATGGAGAAGCACAAAGCAAATTTCTCAATTGGTTGGAAATTATGCTAATTTAAAAGGTTTGACTCAACTTCATTTATCTGGTAGTGGGCAATTTTCTCAAGAAGATTTAGAAAACATGTCTCAAGAAATCAAGGGGAAAGCGTTTGTTCTTGATTTAAGAGAAGAATCACATGGTTTTATTGATGGAACACCTATCAGTTGGACTGATGGCTTGAACTATGGCAATGTGGGTAAAACTCTTCGTCAAATCGAACTAGATGAGCAAAAACGATTGAAATTAACAGCTCAAAAAGGATCTATTATTGTTGATTTATCAAAAGATTTAGGCGAGAATTTCCAAAAATTTTTTGTTAGAGAAGTGAAGACAGAGAAAGAATTAGTAGAATCTTTTGGCTATACATATATTCGTTTGCCAATCACGGACCATCATCGACCGGTTGATTCTGTTGTCGATCAATTTATTGAAATTGTTTTAAGCCTTCCTGCCGATTCTTGGATTCATTTACATTGTAAAGGAGGAAAAGGGCGTACAACAACCTTTATGACTTTATATGATATAATGCATAATGCTCAAACTGTCGGATTGAATGATATTTTGTCTAGACAAACATTGTTAGGTGGAGCAGATCTTGTTCAAGCCGAAAAAAATGAAACTTATAAACAAAAACCTGCCAAAGATCGTATCGAGTTTATTCGAGCTTTTTATACTTATTGCCAACAGGTTCCTAATTTTGAAATGACTTGGTCTGATTGGGTTCATCAAAAACAATTAGTTGCCTATCAGAACTCTTCTTCTAACTAATTACTTCTAAGTCAAAATATCGAAACATCTCAAAAAAAATTAAAGTTATTCAATTTTCCAATTCGTCTAAAAATTTTTGTGTAAATATCTTTAAAAAATATTAACTATAAATGAGAGAAATATTTAAATTTTTTTAATTTTAATTTTTTATAATATATATAATAACAATTAATTATTAATAGAGTTTAGTTTATGGATTATTATGATTTATTAGCTATAGCTACATCGGCAGAAAAAAATAGCTTTGTGGTTAAATTCGCTGCATTATGTGACAAAATAGGATTATTACAATTTCGACAGATCCGGCATTTTTTTTCTATCAGCTTTACTAATATTCAGAAAATCAATGAGTATTTTATTCAAAAACATCAAGATTTGCACCGAATTAAAATAAGTAAAATTGCTGGAGAGGACGAATGGAATAGAATGTGTAAAAGGTGGAAGGTGTCTATTTACAAACACGATCACCTTATTATCATGCTTGACCAATTATTTAAGCACCGGATGGAAGGCTCTCCCCATGTTGCTTCACCAAATAATGCAGACTTGCAAAGGAAACTTGCGTCGATTAATCCCGATTTATTTCAATGGGGTGTAGAAACATTAAATAAACGTACCCATCTAATGCAAGATCATTTAGCTCATATTCCTGGCTATAAACAAACTGAAAATCAGCTTCAAATCGATGGAGTGACTTATCAAGTTGTGACTTCAGAAGTTACTCAATTTGCAGAACCTGAAAAACCTCTTGTTTCCTGTGGTTCATCTGCAAGCAGAGAAATGATTTTATTAGATCCTCAAAATTCTCCTGCACTCAATGACAAATACAATCAATTTGAACAATTGATTATGAAGTTTATGCGAGCTAAAGGTAAGCCTAATCTTTCTCCTAAAGAGTTTTTGATACTCACAAATTATTTTATGTCTACTATTGTCTTTCCTAAGGATTCATTGGCGAATGAAAGAATTAACAAGCTAGTAGCCAATTCTCAAAATGATGCTGCTATATATAAAATCAACTCCCAACCTTGTATTCCTATTGATGTATTTATTGTTAATCAAGTAGGAGTCTGTCGGCATCATTCGCTAGTGGCTGCTTTCTTTTTAGATAAATTTATTCAAACTCATCCTGATATTGGTTTCACTGGCAAGGTTCAAATTATGCGTGACGAGATTGTCAAAGATAATCAAGTAATCGGAGCTCATGCTTGGATAACTTTGGGCTTTAACAATGATCAGATTTTGTTGCTAGACTCTTTAAATGGATTTTTAGGGGATTTAAATGAGGAGGATTTTCAGAAAAAAATCCGAAAAGTATTTGGAGACAAAGCGATTCGTCACCAATTAGAAAAAGCAAAACGAATGTTGCAAAAAGGCAATGGTGAAAGAGTGGTTAATTAATTCAATACGGCCACAGTCTAGAAAAGTTTTCTAATTACCAATAAATTCGCCAAGTTCCATCTGCCCGGATCGCATGTCCTTGTAAAGTGATGCGACAATCAGACTCATTAAATCCTTTGGCTGGAGCAATTTGGTGAATAAGCAAACCGTTATGTAAGACCATTTTTCCAACTTCATACTCTATATAATGGCTTGGAATGTCTTTAACAGCTTGCGCTGGATTTAAAAGATCTTGCGGATCGTAGGGTTTATCCCAATAATTTAGTCCACCTCCTTGTTGAGGTAAGGCAAGAGCTAAAGTAAAACTTAATGGGTTAGACCAATCTACTTCTTTGTAATGGCTCCAATTTGCTTGTTTAAATTGAAGATCGAAATGGATTTTGCCACCTTGTTTAACAAATTCTGGGCAAGATAAAAAAATATGAAAACCAGGGAGGGCAAGAGAAGACTCGTACATCACGTCGCTTTTTAATTCTTTTTTTAAGGTGTCTAAGATTCGATCATATAAGTCTGAAAAATGAAGCATGAGAAAAAGATTATTAGATTCAATTTTTTTATCGTAAACTGTAAGTTCGATGTTTTTATCTAAATAAAGAGCAGCACCCAAGGTGTAAAAACGTTCTTGCCTTTTGTTCCAAAAAAAACGCAATTTTTCAATTTTATGTAATATAGCTTCTGTTTCTGTTGAATTTAAAACAGGGATAGGTAACAGCATAAAGTTTCCTTTGTAGAATTAATCTAAATATCTAGAGACCATTCTGAATAAATTTTTACGACTAATAAGAAGATTTTAGAGAGACACGAATTGTTTGTTTTTTCCAATATCTGGTATAAGGATTACCTTTCTTCTTTAGGTCTTTTTTATGTTTACTATCATTTCAAAAAAGTTTCCATTCATTTACAAAAAAAATTTATTATTATTATTTTTTTTGTTTGTTTCATTAAAAGCAGAAAATACTGTTCCTAAGCTTGAAGATTTAACTTTAGAAGAAAAAATTGGTCAATTATTAATCGTTCATTTTCGAGGGGAAGATTGTAATAAAGAAGCTCTTCAAATGATATATGAAGCCCATGTAGGAGGAATTATTTATTATCCATGGTCAAATGGTTTAAACTCTCCTCTTCAAATACAACATTTAAGCGCCCATTTACAAGCTGCGGCATTTCAAAAAAAAAATAAAATCCCTTTATTAATTTCAGTGGATCAAGAAGGGGGAGTTGTCAATCGTTTAACCAAAGAGATGACTCTCTTTCCTGGTAACTATGCTTTAGGTCAAACGAAGGATCCTCAATTAGCCTTTGAGTATGCGAGTGCGTCAGCAAATGAACTTCTAGCGATGGGAATCAATATGAATTTGGCTCCTGTTATAGATGTCAACACTCAACCTTGTAATCCAGTCATTGGGATTCGCTCTTTTAGTACTTGTCCAGATGAAGTTGTTCGATTTGGTTCAAAAGTAGTTGAAGGATTTAATAAGGCTGGATTGATTGCAACTCTAAAGCATTTTCCTGGCCATGGTGATACAAACTCTGATTCGCATCATACTTTGCCTATCGTTAACAAAACGCTTGTTGAATTAGAAAAAGTTGAACTTGTTCCCTTTAGAGCCCTCGCTTCTCAAGCACCTGTTGTCATGACTGCTCATTTGCTTGTTCCTGCACTTGATGCTTTGAATTGCGTAACATTTTCGAAATCTGCGATTGATGTTCTAAGAAAAGAAGTCGGGGAAAAAGGAATCATTTTAACAGATTCGCTTGTAATGCAAGGGGTATTGCAAGATGGCAAAACTGTAGAACAAGCTGCTTTAAAAAGCTTACAAGCAGGGCATGATCTTTTACTACTAGGAGGTAAACGACTTTTAAATGAATCTAGCGAGTTTGAGTTGGAAGCTAAAGATATTTTAAAAATTCACCAATTTCTTGTTAATGCAGTTAGACAAAATCTTATTTCTGAAGCGAGAATTGATATCTCGGTAAAAAGGATTCTTACTCTTAAGGAATCCTATCACCTTTTTCAATCAAAAGAAGATGATTTACAATTGAGGAGGAGAGAACTTTCTCTTCAAAAGAATCAAGCTTTGGCAAAAAAAATTGCAGAAAAAGCCTTGAATAATCTAAATGAAGATTTAAAAATTTCATTTCAGAATCCAAGGATTACTTTAATTGCACCTGACATTTTAAAAGAAGAATTAGAAAAAACAGATTGGTTAACACCTAATCAAAATGTGCAAGTCATTTTGTTTGACGCCAATTTAAAAGAATTTCAAACCGTTTTGGAAAAGTGTCAAGAAATTAATGTTTGTGTATTCTTTTTTTATAATCATAAAAAATATCCGAATCATTTAGATTTCTTCAACTTTATTAAAGCTCATAAAAATAGCGAAATGATCGCTGTCGTTGTTGCCGATTCCAATATTCAACATGATTTGGCAGATGTGACCCTATATACTTACAGTCCTTGCGCGGTTTCACTTCAATGTGCTAAAGAATATTTAATGACAATTTTTGAAGAATAAAAGGAGAAAATGAAAGAAGCATTGTTACGTCTATTACTTTTAATGTTTTTCATCTCTTTTAACTGTTCTGGTTTGGCAGTAGTCATCAATCCTGCTTTTTCAATTAATTCTGATGAAGCCCAAAAAATGGGAATGCTAATTTGGAAAAACGAATGTGGGGCTAAGCAAGAAGGTCTTACAAGTTGGAATAAAGGAGAGGAATTTGCATCAGTTGGAATAGGTCATTTCATTTGGTATCCACCTGGGAAACAAGGTCCTTTTAAAGAAATGTTTCCTTCTTTATTAATTTACTTACAAAAGCACGGAATCCTTTTACCCGAATGGTTAAAGATAGCGCAAGGATGTCCTTGGCAAACACGTCAAGTCTTTTTGGATGCCCAAGAAAGCACTAAAATGAAAGAATTTCGTCAATTATTAGTCGAACACATTGATTTGCAAATTTGTTTTATGGTTGAAAGGCTTTCTTATGCTCTTCCTGTTTTACTTAAACATGCAAAACTTGAAAAACAAGATCAAATCTCTAAACAATTTCATCGTTTAGCTCAAACTTCTAATGGATTGTTTGTCCTTCTTGATTATCTCAACTTTAAAGGAGAGGGAATTTCTTTTCAGGAATGCTACCAAGGACAAGGGTGGGGATTATTGCAAGTATTGGAAAGAATGCAAGGAAGCGAACAGGGAAAAGTTGCTATTGAAGAATTTGTATGTGTTGCAAAAGAGATACTCAAATTAAGAGTTCAAAATGCTCCCATTGCAAGAGGTGAGCAGCGCTGGTTAAAAGGTTGGTGTAATCGAATTGATTCTTATTTACAAGTTTCGCTAAAATAAATTTTTTTTCTAAACTAGAATCGCATAAAAAAATGTTTTTTTAAAAAGTCTATTGACGACTATCCTGGAGTCTGTTTATAGTAGAAGTACTTAATATGTAATCTCAGAAATAAAGTGATAAATTCAAACATTAATTGAGAATTTATTTTTTATCATGGGTTATCTCTAGTTTAAATTTTGAACCCTCATAGGTATAAAATGGCCAACTCTGTAGATCTTAGCCACGTTGATGAATCAACTAATTCCCTAATTAAAAATTGGAGTGTTGCTTTTCAAGTGTTAGCAGCTTCTTTTTTTCTTGCTCTCTGTGCTCAAATAAAAATTACACTTCCATTTACGCCGATTCCATTAACAATGCAAACGCTAGCAGTGATGATAATTGGAGTCACACTAGGAAAGAGAAATGGGGTGTGGGCGATTTTAGCTTACTTTGCTGAAATAGCGGTTGGTATGCCAGTTTTATCTAATTTTGAAATGAATCCTCTGGTTTTCTTTGGTCCTAAAGCTGGGTATATTTTTGGATTTCTTGCCCAAGTTTATTTAATGGGATGGGCTGTAGAAAAAATGAAAAAACATCACATTCAGTTTCTCGCTTTAATGGGTTTTGTGGCTTGTATTACGCAACTTGCGATTGGAGTATTAGGCTTAGCTCCTTTTGTGGGTTGGAAAAATGTGATAATGATGGGATTTTATCCTTTTATCGGGGGTGAAATTTTAAAAATTTTCTTACTTTGTATATTTTTTAAAACTTTAAGAAAGTCTATTTGATAATAAAATTGGGACCCTTTCAAGTCTTTCTTGTTCAGTTAAAATAAAAAAGGCTGTGGATCATTTATTTCCTAAAAATCGAGCAATGTAACGTTGACTCTAAATATTATGCTATTATAAAATAAATTTATTCACCGTTTTTGTTTTAGCGTCTATTATGGATAATAAAAAAGAAAAATTTTAAATTAAGGATGTTATATGCAACGAAATAATCTATTCCGTTTTAGGCCGTTAATTAATTCCTCTTCTTTAATTTTTCTTCATCATTCCCACCCTTGTTTTCATTAAAATTCTTGTGAATCTCATTTATTTTGTTAATTAAAATTTCCCATTCAAATTTTAAATGTTTTTGTAAGCGTAAAAATTTAAAAATAGATTTAAAAAATCTACTTGTAAATTTTTAAAGTTCTTATTCCATACAAGTTTTTTTATGACAGGCAACAAATGAATACGTCTATTTTTCTTAGTCTTGTGGTGATTATCCAAATTATCTGTTTCTTAGCAGGGAAAAAAGCCACACAAAATTTAAAAAATCAACAAGATTATTTTTTAGCAGGAAAAGATGTTTATTTTTTTCCTTTATTGATGACTTTTATTGCCACCCAAATTGGAGGAGGTTTGATTTTAGGGTCGGCAGAAGAAGCATATCGTTACGGTTGGGGAGTGTTATTATATCCTCTCGGATCATGCTTAGGGTTTGTTTTATTGGCAATGGGAATTGGAAAAAAAATGGCTCAGTTTCAAGTTTCTACTGTTGCTCAACTATTTGAGATTGTCTATCAATCGAAATTTTTAAAACAAATAGCTTCTCTTCTTTCCATAGTTTCCCTCTTTATGATTTTAGTTGCACAAGTCATTGCTTCTAAAAAATTCATGGTCAGTATGGGGGTCGACCAACCTGTGTTTTTTATGGCTTTTTGGGGGTTAATTATTATTTATACCGTGATGGGTGGTTTGAAAGCGGTTGTTTCGATTGATATTATTCAAGCATTATTTTTTATTTGTGTGTTTGTTGGAGGTTTTTTCTTTGTTTTGATCAGTCAAGAATCTACATGGGCTCTCTCTTGGAAAAATGGTTTTGATGCTTTTGCGGGAGACCCTTATGCATCTAAACTCAGTGGATGGCTGTTAATGCCTCTACTTTTTATGGTCATAGAACAAGATATGGCACAACGATGTTTTGCAGCAAAATCTCCAAGCATTGTCACAAAAGCTGCGGCTTGTGCGGCTATTTGTACATTTGGAATTAGTATTATCCCTATTTTTTTTGGGGTATTAGGAAAGCAAATGGGTCTTTCTATTCCCAGCCATTCTAGTGTTTTTATAGAAGTTTCTAAAACAATCACCAATCCCACCTTTGCTGCTTTTTTAGGATGTACTGTGCTGATGGCTATTATTTCAACAGCCATTTCTCTTCTCAATGCAATCAGCTCAAATTTAAGCCAAGATTTTGACTTTGTCACTTTTGACAAGGTGGATGGGGTTAGAATTTCGAGATTATTAACAACGGCTATAGGGGTGGCCGCATTTCTTGCCTCATTTGGCTTTGGCGAAATTGTTGATTTGTTGATACAAAGCTACGAACTATCTGTTTATTGCTTATTTGTACCTGTTTTTGCGGCTATGTTTAATAAAAAAGGATCTTCCTCTGCAGCTTTTTTAGCGATGGGGTTTGGTGCGATTGGATTTTTTCTTTTTCGTGATTTACAAATGAATTTTCTTAAAGAAATGTCAAGTATTGGCTTGTCTGCAATTGGAATGGGTCTCGGTTTTTTTTGGGATAAAAGGCAGGTAAAATCTCAAGTTTTTTAATCGTGGGAGGCTTTTTCTCCCTGCTTGTTAAGGTTAGAAGCTAGTTTTATTTCTTAGATAATAATATACCTTAACCACCTGACAAATTTGTGAGACGGTTAAATTTTCCCTATACAAGTGATTAGATATCTTGTAAAAGAAGGTAGGGATAAGCTGAATTGGAAATTTTCCTGCTAAAAGTTAAAATTTTTGCTTTTGTAAATCCAAAGAGAAGCTCTTAATTGAAGGTAGGATATTCTAGGAGGAACGTATGATATTTTTACAAAGATTAGGAACGTTTATTTTTTGCTTTAGCTGTTGCTTTTTTTTCTCTTTATCTGCAGAAACGCAATCGCAAAAAATTGATAATGAAAAATGGGAAGAAAAAAGAGAAGAATGGTGGCAGCAACAAAAACGAGATCAAGAAAAAAAAGAAGAGGTTAAACGCGTGCAAAAACAAGTTGATAAAGCACGGCAGGAAGATCAAAGAATTCAAGAAAAGATAGATGAGTTACATCGTGAAGAGTTAAAAGTACAAGCCAACGTGGATGCTTCTCAACGTCAACAAAAACGCGTTCAACAAAGAATAGATGCTGCAAATCAACAACAACAACGAGTCGTCAATCAAATGCTTCAAAATAAGCGATTAGACGATCGTCTTTATGAGCAAAGACGAGAAGATAGAAGGCGTGCAGATTCTAAAAGATAAGAAAAAAACAACTTTTTTAACGCTTTAGCAAAGCTAAAAAACGAGTTTTCTATTTTCAAAGTCTATCGATAGATAATTTGCTTTCTGTTACCTTCTATATGTTGCCGTTATCCCTGAGTAATAAGTGGTAAAATATTCAGATTAAACTTCTTAGCAATTTATTATTCTTTTATTTATGACACTTCGAAAAATCATTCACCTAGATATGGATGCTTTTTATGCTTCTGTTGAAATGCGAGATGATCCTTCATTAGTTTTAAAGCCAATTGCGGTAGGGGGTGATCCAGATAAACGAGGAGTTATTGCAACAGCCAATTATTTAGCTCGTAAATTTGGGGTGCGTTCTGCTATGCCCTCTTGGAAAGCTAAACAGCTTTGTCCAGATCTAATTATTTTATTTCCTGATTTTGATAAATATAAACGAGAAAGTAAAGCTATTCATGAGATTTTTCATCTATTTACAGATTTGATAGAACCTCTTTCTTTAGACGAAGCTTTTTTAGATGTAACAGATGTAGATGCCTTAAGAGGGAGTGCAACGTGGATCGCGCAAGAGATTCGGCAATTAATTTGGAAGGAAAGAGGGTTAACCGCGTCTGCTGGAGTAGCTCCTAATAAATTTTTAGCTAAAGTGGCAAGTGATTGGCATAAACCAAATGGGCAGTTTGTGTTAACACCTAAAGAAGTTGATGCTTTTATGGTCCATCTTCCTGTTGAGAAGATTTTTGGAATAGGCCATATTATGGCAAAAAAATTACACAGTTTAGGATTAATGAATTGCGGGGATTTACAGACACTTGACATTACAACTTTGCAAAAACTTTTTGGAAGCCGTGCTTGGAATCTTTATGAGCTATGCCGAGGAATTGATCATCGTTTTGTCATATCAGATCGTATTCGAAAGTCATTAAGTGTAGAGTCCACATTTTTGGAAGATTTAAATAATTTAGAGCTTTGTTATCAAGAGATTCCAAATTTGATAGAGAGGTTGATGATTCGATATGAGAAAATTTCTAACCAATATTATAAAAAAAAGCCTTTTATCAAGATCAAATTTGCAGATTTTACAACTACCACGGTCGAAAATACTTTTTTTAAAGCATTTGATTTAGAAACTTATCAAACGTTAATTCGAATAGGATGGGAAAGAAAAAAAGCGCCTGTTCGACTTCTGGGACTCGGCATGAGTTTAAGTCTTGAAGAAACGATTCAATTAACACTTTTTTAATGGCTATTTTAAAAAGTTATCATATAGGTCATTCCTTTCTTTAATTTAAAAATTTGCCTTAAAAGCCATCAAAGAGGATAAAAAGGGGGAGAGGAGTATTTTTATCCTGAAAACTTTAAATTAAAAAAAATGAAAAATCAGACAATTAAAAACCCGTAGGCAAAGGTTTAGTCATGCCTCACTTTTTTTACTTCTGAATCCGTTGTGGTTGAACGTTCTGAAAGTGGCAGATCAAATTTCAGTTGCCATTTAGATGCTTGTTTAATGATCGATCAGAATGCTTGAGTGGCCTGTTTAATACTTGTTTGCCGAGGGATGATTTTTATTGCGGGGAGATCACCATTCACGCAACGATTGATTATCAAGAAATTGCTCGACAGACTCAGACAATCAAAGAAATTGGTTATAAAAATCCTAGGATTCGATTATCAAACTTGTGACGTAATAACCTCTCTCGGTAAGCAATCCCAAGATATTGCCCAGAGGGGTCGTTAATGAAGCATTTGGTTCTTACAAGGAACAAGGGGCCGGGAAATCAGAGGATTGTGTATGGTTATGCTCTTGTAAGTAAACTGTGCAGGAAGAGACAAAAGAGAGAACTAAAATATTTATGGCCCGATGCCAAATCTCAAGTGACTATTAAATATAATCAAAATCATTAACCAATTTGAATTCATACCATTGTTATTTCAATTCGACATTCTGAGGAAGTTAAACAAGAAGTGCTAAATTTAGATATACAGCCTGGCCGTTTTGTGATAGGAGGGGCCGGCAGGTAGTAGTTGGTTTAACAGGTCGAAAAATTGTTGTAGACACTTATAAAAGAATGAGAAGGTATGGTGGTGGCGCATTTTCGGGAAAAGTTTCCTCTAAAGCCGATCGTTCCGCTTGCTATGCTGCGCCGCCTTATATAGAATAAAATTATTGTGGCTGCTAAATTGCCTCGGCGTTGTGAAGAGCAGTTATCCTATGCCATTGGAATTCCTCACCCTATCTCGATAAAAGTAGATACTTTTGGTACGGGAACTGTCAGTGAAGCAGAGTTGAGTCGCATTATTTCTCTAATTTTCGACTTGACTACAAAAGGAGTTATTCAAATGCTTAATTTGAAGCGTTTCATTTATCGTCAAACAACTTACGAAGGTCAATTTGATCGTGAAAGATCTGACTTTACCTGGGAAAATAGATTGAGTTGATTCCTTATTAAATAAAATTAATTAAAATAATTAATTTTATTTTTAAATTTAAATGTAATAATTTTTTTAATTTAATTAGAAAAGGGAAAAATTATGTGTTCAGTGACTTCAATCTCTGAGTATGCTCAGGAAATTCATCTTGCTCTTCCTTATAATCAACCACGAATTCAAGAGCTATTAGAAACTAGTTATCCTGAAATTTTAGCTAAATTTTATGAAATTTTTACTCGATTCCCTAAAAAGTTTTCCGAATTAACCGATTTGTACGAAGAAAATAATGGACGTGTTATCTTAATTAAAAAAAGACAAGTTTTGTCTGTTCCTGAAGAAAAATTATATCGCGCGCTCAAAAAGCTAGTTTCAATCTCAATAAGGACAACTATCCCGTTGGGGGAAATTTCTCAACCTAGTCTGTTTAATTCTCTAAAAACTATAAAAGACAGTGAATCACAAAATGAAGGAGAACTTAAGCTAAATGTTTTGCCAGTAGAGATTTTAGAACAAATTTTTTCTTATGAAAAAACCTGGAATAAACTCGGTCAAATTGGCTTAGTTTGTAAAAAATTTCATAGTATAGTCACAGAGCCCTTATTTTTAAAAAAATTTTTTAATCAGCACCCTCATCAATTTTCAACGATTCGAACCAATAGCTTGAGCCACCGTTTACTTGATTGGACAAATTACCTTCCTTCCTCTTTTTTTCCTCGACAAAATAATCTTTCTGATGGCGATTTGCAAAGTCTAGCAAGACATACGGTAAAGCTTGAAAATTTAGCGTTGAATGGGGGAACTTATACTCCAGAAGGACTTGCAAATTTACTTCAACAGTCACCCAATTTGCAAACATTAGAATTTTATCATCATCCCTCACCGTCCTTTGATGATTATATTGCTATTATTTGTTTATATGCCCCACAAATCAAAAATTTGAAAATCATCGATTGTCACATTTCCGACTTGTCTTTACTTGAGCTTGCACTGTCAGAAATTAAATTAACTCATTTTGAATGTTGGGATAGCTCAGGGAAAGGGTCTTTGACTGATTACGGCCTATATCCTTTAATGAAAAAAAAAACTTATCTAGAAAAATTATCTCTCACAGGTTTTCCTCTGGTTACTCAAGAGTCTCTTTTTACCCTTACAAGTCACATCAAAACTTTAAATTTTACTAATTGCGGTGCTGTTAATCATCGTTTACTAGATGCTATTGCTAGTCGCTTAACCCAATTAGAAGAATTGGAGTTAGGATTTCTTCCTTGTTCTAACCGCTCTAGCGATACCCAACGCATGCAACAAGCTTTCTCGAATGTTGCTCAAAACTGTCAACAATTAAAAAAAATTAAAATTAGCGATTGTTTTTTTTTAAATGATGAAACAATAAAAGAAACCTTAAACAAATGGCTTAATCTTCAGCATCTTGAACTTTATCGAAGCATTCCTATGACAAAAACTTTTTTGGCGCAATTAAAGTCTTTAAAAAATTTAAAGGTTTTTAAATTTGAAAATCCCTATCATTCGCCAGGCGAATTTTCAATTGAACCCCATGATTTTAAATGTTTAGAAACATTAAAATTAACAAATTGCCTAATCGATGAAAAAGAGTTAATTGCTTTTCTAAAAGCAAAAAGCTCTTCAGAAGCATCATCTTTAAAACGTTTATGCTTATTTAATACAGGATATACTAGTCAGAAATTATTAGAAGCCTTAGGAGACTATTGCCCAAAATTAAAAGTCGTCGAGCTTGAACAGGACAAATTAATGGCTAAACATGCCATAATTAATGATGAGGGGATTCAAAAATTAACCAAACGATGTCGTTTCCTTAAAACCTTACATATCAAATCTCCTGATCCTTCTTGGAATTTTACGGATCAATCTTTGATGTATCTCAGCGCTTGCTCAAAGTTAGAACAATTAACTCTCAGTCACTTGCGTTCAATATCTAATAATAACGATAATATCCGGATTTTTCATCTCCAGTGTCTGCATTTGAATCATTTAGGAATTCCTTTTCATCAACTGGAAGAGCCTCATCTTACAAATTTATTAGAAAGATATAGTGAGCAGTTACTTTCATTAGATATTCAAGCAATGCCAAATCTGAGAAAAAAATTAAAATGGAAGTTTTCCCATCTCCGCTCACTCACAACAGACTATCAAAATTTAACCATAGCGACCATCTCTTTTCTTCAATTATCAGCTCCCTCATTACAACTGATTAATATCAAAAATCAAGAAGGTTTTAGGCAACATCACCCATTTTCTGCGTATTTGAATCAACTAAGTAATTAACGTTCATTTATACGCGTTGACGAAAACTTAATATTTCTTGGATAATAAGAGTATGAATCTACTTGTTTTTAGTGCGCTGCAGATCACTGCTTTACTTTCTGAGATACGCCAACAATTGATTGGACTTTCTTATTTTATTTGTCATTCCCATAAAACAACCCAATTTTTTCTTCAATTTAAAAAGGAAAAAAACGTCAAAACACTTTTTTTAAGTTTTCAGACCCCTTTGATTTGCTTTTATTTAACAGAACAAAAAATTTTTCCTCTTGCAAACTTGCTGGAAAATTCTTGGCAACATTATTTATCAGAGGCAATTCTGGTAGAGATTGAACAATTAAATCAAGATCGTATTTTGAAATTTGACTTTAGAAAAAATCAAAGCCAATTTTCCCTTATATGCGAGTTTTTTACGAAACACCCTAATTATTACCTTTTAGATGAACAGGGAAAAATTTTATACTCTCTTTATCCTGTACCAAAAAATTTTTATCAATTACCCTTTCTTTCTCCTTTACAGGTACAGCCTTCTGTCGTTTTAAAAGATTCTAAACAGCTAGAAGAAATTTATAAAAGAGCTGAACAGGAATGGTTTTTTCAACGAGAAAAGTTGGCGTTAGAAAAAGTTTTAAGAAAGGGCATAAAAAAACTTCAAAAAAAACGAGAAAATTTATTAAAAGCAGAAAGAGAGTGTCTTGATTGGGAAACCATTCAACATGAAGGAGAACTTTTAAAGTCTTTTTTCTCTCAACTTAAAAAAGGAATGTCTCAATTAACGCTTTGGGACTGGTTAAAAAACCAAGAAGTATGTTTAAAGCTTGATCCAGAGCTCCTTCCTAGTGAACAACTCAAATATCGCTTTAAAAAAGCTAAAAAACTTCGAATAAGTTTACCACATTTAGAAAAACAACTTCTTTATGCCAATCAAGATTTACTTACGCAAGTCGATCAATTAAATAGGCTACAAAAAACGACCAGAATTGAAGAATTAAGTTCTTTCAAATCTAAAAAATTAATTCTTCGAAAAGCTGCAGAACAATTACAAAAAAAACAACTACCTTATAGAGAATTTTTATCAAGCACTAATACCCCAATTTGGGTGGGAAAAAATGATAAGGGCAATGATCGGATGACATTTGCCCTGGCTAAAGGTTCTGATTGGTGGTTACATACACAAGATGTTCCTGGATCACATATTGTGATTCGGACTAAAAAAGATCAAGATCCAGATGAAGAAACTTTAGCCGATGCCATGCAACTAGCACTTTATAATAGTAAAGCCAAAGTTAGGCAAGAAGCAGAAATTTGCATGACTCAACGAAAGTTTCTTTCAAGAATGGGAAAAAATCAGCTTGGAAAAGTACAAATCTCAAAACATCGATCGGTTTGGATTCGCTTTGATTTAGAGCGTTACCAAGCCATTCTAAAAAGACAAAAGTTGCCAAATGGGTGATTTTTTAACTTTTGAATAACTTAATTTTGCAGGATATTATGAAGGATTGTTTTTTTCTCAATCGTTAAAAAAACACGAATCCATGATAATTGTTTTTCTTGAGAGATAAAAACCCGATTTAAATAATCTAACGACTCATAAGAACTTCCTGGATAAAACTGATAGCGGTAACCTTTATCAATAAGAACTAATGAGCTTGCGCATTGTGCTAAAATATCCTCTCTTGTGTTTTTGATAAATAGATTTTTATCGGGAAATAAGTGTATAAAAGTGTTGGAATAAGCAGATTCCGCGTCTTTTAATAAAAGCTCATGAAAAGTTGAGTCATTTTCAGCTAAAGATTCTATTATTTTTAAGAAAGAAACAAAATTTTTATTTTGGGAAATATAAGAATGCCCATAAACGACATTGCAGTTTTCGAAATAAGATTGATATCGATTGCGAAGCGCGTGAGCTTTGATTAAACACTCCTCCTGGGCTTTCTGTAGATCGTTTTGAAATCGGAGGCTCATGGTATTAATATGTGCGCAATCGGAAATTAAAACAGTAATTTTGCCTTTTACGTGATTTCTGATAGTGGAGACAAAGGCATTCATTTTTAAGTCGCCACTAATTTTTTCATGAAATGAAGAATGGGTGCTAACGAGAATAATTACCGGTTTTTCGGTTTCCAACCAATGAGTCTCTATAGTCTTAAAAGCTAACTTTCCTTTAATAATTTCTTTTTGATTTGAAAAAATAGCTGTAAAATTCTTTCTCCATGTATATTTATTCATCTGGCAATTTTCATTAATTAATAATTCGCTAATTTTCTGCTGAAAATTAATTTTTTAAAAGAGCGTTAAATACTCTAAAATAAAGTAAAAAATACTATTTGGCCTATCTCCGCGAAAACTGAAAAATGACGTTTCATAAGTGCCCGAACTATAAAATTAAAATTATTAGTAACCTGAATTTTGAATTTATCTCTTTGATAATAAATAAGAAGAATAAAATTTAAATGACAAAGGACCTCTGCATCATTTAAAACATTTGTTTTCCCAAGCTAATGTTTAATATGACATGAGAGGTCAAAATGG
>NZ_BCPZ01000013.1:0-20434 GCF_001950615.1 Candidatus Protochlamydia sp. W-9 | reverse complement strand
CAAATGAGGTCCCAGTAAATTCCAAACTCTGTCGGATATATCATGTCTTCTGTGCGCTTCCATAAGATGCTCCATTGATGAGCGTAGAAGAGTAGCACATTTAAGCATTTATTTTATTTCTCCTGACTACACTATCTAAGCAAATAGCAGAAATTCAAGAAACGCTTGAAAAATACGAAAAAGAAAAACAAGAGCTTTCTGAGAAAAATTACAAGGCTTGTTAATGAAAATGCCGAACTTTTCAAGGAAAAAGAGGTTTTAAATGCACTTTTAGAAGCTTTACGCAAAGAAAAAACTGATCTTGAAAATAAAGAGAAAGCATATCAAGAAGAAATAGAAGCGCTCAGTGTAGTTTTAGATGAGACATTAAAATGTCATCTTGAATTGGAAAAAAACCATCAATTGGAAATTTCTGAAAAAACAAAAATAATTGCCAAGCAACAGCTTAAATGCGAAAATTATGAAAAAGAAGCTCTTTCAAATACAAATAAATTAGTTAAAACGGAAAAAGACCGAGATGAAGCTAAACACAAATTGATTTTAGAGCAAACAAAACATATTAAAACAAGACAAAAATTGTTTGAAGAACGAGAAAAGTATACTACAGCAAGCCGGATGTTAGACAAAGAACAAAAAGCGCGCTCTGAAACAAGCAAGAGCTTGCTCATAGAGCAAACAGCACACGCTATCACAAACCAAATTTTGTTTAAAGAGCGAGCAGCACATACAGATACAAGACAGAGCTTAGCTAAAGAACAAACAGCTCATTTTGATACAAGACAGAGCTTGGCTAAAGAACAAACAGCTCATATTGATACAAGACAGAGCTTGGCTAAAGAACAAATAGCACATACCGACACCAAATATGAATTAAATTTAGAGCAAGCAAAATATGCAACAGCAAAAGAAGATTTAAATAAAGCTAAGATCGATGCTGAGAAAGCGCAAGAAGAACTCATCAAGTCAATTCAAAAGCAATTAGATGAAATGCTCGATAGTCATGAAGATGAATTAACAAAAATAAAAGACAATTACACTAAATTGCAAGAAGGTGTACAAGCTCAAAAAAATGAACTTAAAAAGATTGTTTCGAGACTTAGCAATATAAATTTGCAAGATCCTCAGCTGTTTAGAATGTGGATATTAGATTTTGCTATGTTTGCCGGTTTAAATATCGAAGACCGAAAAAGCTTGGAAACTAAAATATCTCAACTTCATCAGCAGCTAGCAAGCCCAACTAGCCTAATTTCATGGAAACATCTTGTATTACAATTTTGCAATACATTGATTACAGCAGCAATAGTTAGAAAGGTGAGTTAATTAAAGAGTTGCTTTAGCTAAAACACAGGTTGGAAAAAATTCTAACCTGTTTTAATATTTATTATATCTTTGTTATACAAGGGGTATCCTTATGTTGTTTTCTTCATCACTTGAGGCTCAGCAAATTAGTGTTTTTTTTCAGACACTTGTTGATCGTATGCAAGAAGAACTCGACCATCCTTCCCCAGAGAATGAGCTTGACCCTTCCGCAACGTTAGAAGATTACTGCCACAATTTTTTTCTCAAAAAAGGATTTTCAGAACGTTTGAAAGAGCAAAATCAACTTTTGCACAAACTTATTTTGCAGCGAAAAATATACATCTTTAATTTGAAGAAAAAAAATTCTCTTACCAACGCTGCCTGCCATAAAATTGATAGCGGTTGTCACAAAATTGATGAAAAACTTTCCACTATTATTCCCCAAGTCCAGGATTTAGAAGTCCAACAACAAGGGTTTAAGCAAACGGTTGCAGAAACTCGTCTCCTTCAGGATGAAATAAGGGAAATCATTAATCAAAGTCAGGCAGTGATCGAGGAAATAAGAGTGTATACCTCTATTCCCACTCAAGAAGAACTAGATAACGGAAAAGAACAAAATCCATTACTGGCATCCATGCAAACGCAATGTGAAATACTGCGCTCTCACATAGAGTTTATGAATACCATCAATGAGAAAAAATCCGCTGATTTAAAAACATTCAATCAAGTTTTTCAAGAGCTTCAAATATCTCATAAGAAACTAGATAAAGAACTAGAAAACTTTAGACAAGTAACAAAACGATTTCAACAAGATAACAGACAGTTTGTGAAAGGCGTGGAAGAGCTTCAAGAAGATAATGAACAGCTTGCACAAGGTGTAGAAGAGCTTAAAGAAGTTGGCAAACAGTTTGTGAAAGGCGTGGAAGAGCTTCGAGAAGATAACGAACAGCTTGCACAAGGCGTGGAAGAGCTTCGAAAAGATAACGAACAGCTTGCACAAGGCGTGGAAGAGCTTCGAGAAGATAACGAACAGCTTGCACAAGGCGTGGAAGAGCTTCGAAAAGATAACGAACAGCTTGCACAAGGCGTGGAAAAACTTCGAGAAGATAACGAACAGCTTGCACAAGGCGTGGAAGAGCTTCGAGAAGATAACGAACAGCTTGCACAAAGCGTGGAAAAACTTCGGGTAGATGGCAAACAGTTTGCACAAGGAGTAAAAGAATTTGTGGAAAACTTCAATAAGTTAACACAAAATAACAAACAGCTTCAGTACAAGGTAACTAATCAGTCTCAAGGAAGAAAGAAAGCTAAAGAAATAATGGAAGAAATTAAAGAAAAGGAACGTGAGATAAAAAAACTTCTTAATCTCTCCCCTATGCAAAATGCCATGACTCCAACTTCTTCTACTGGTTCAGACTTAGCTTCTCAGCAAATAACCAAAAGAAAAATTATATTGCTTGGACCTATCAATAGTTTAATAGCTAGATTACCCTCTCATAAAAATTTTTCAATTTCTTTTTTAAATAAAATTTGTTTAATTTTTGCTTGGATTGGTATTTTTCAAGTTGCTAACACCATTCTTTCGTTCTATCGACCTAAAAAAAATCATCTTTCTGATCAAAAGGGAGCATTTTTTTCTGCTATCTCATCTTCCAAGAGAAAGCAAACCGGTGAGTAAAAAAATTAATTTAGGTGATTTACTTTGTAACGAGATGCTTTTTTAATACCATCTTGAGAGATGAGTCCCTTTTCTATTAAATCGGAAAGATCTCGTTGCAAAGATCGTCTATTGATTCCCGGACAAAGCAACTCATAATCGCGAATTGAAAAGTTTTCTTTCCTTTCAAGCAAACAGTCTAAAACCAGTTTTTGTCTTTTTGAAAGTTTGTATTCTAGCACCAAAACATCTAATTTCATTGCATGGGATGCTTTAAGCTGGATTTCATGCATTTGCGTTTCTAAAGCTTTAGAGAAATATTCAAGCCAGCAAGTCATATCCAGGTTGTTGTTTCTGACGGATTGAATGGCGTGGTAGTAGTCTTGTCGATTTCGATCGTAGTATTCACTGATAGTAAAAAGTTTCTTGAAGTCGTAACCCGATCGATAGAGACATAGCGTAGACAATAGCCGAGCTGTTCGGCCATTTCCATCTAAAAATGGGTGTATATGGACAAGTTGAAACTGTGCAATCCCTGCTAAAAGTACTGGAGGAATGGTTTGTTCATTTTGTAGCCAGTCCACCAATTCGGCCATGAAAATGGGGACTTCATAGGCTGCCGGTGGTGTGTAAATAATTTCTTTTGTTTTAGAATTAGCAACATAATTTTGAATGGCTCTATATTGCCCTGGCTGAGCGCTATTTCCTCTTACGTCTTCGACAAGACGTCTATGAATCTCTCTAATTAGACCTTCTGTTATAAGTCCTTGTGAAAAGACATAATCTGCGACGAAATCGAAGGCTTTTCTATAATTCAGCAGTTCTTTGACATCCTCAGAGTCAACATCTGATATTTTTTCGCCGGCTATAAGTCTTTCGGACTGGTCAAGGCTTAAATGCGTACCCTCTATATGGGTGGTGTGATGTGCTTCTAAAATTAGCGCACGCGCCTGCATTTTAGCTACCCAGCCTTTCGAAAGCTGAGCTGCTTCTAAAAATCCTCTTGTTCGCTCAATGGCCGTGAGTGCAGACGCAATAGGGATAGAAATGGTGAATTTTGGATGAAATGGCATTTTTTAAGACATTTTTTCCTTTATTGTGTCACAAAAAACAGTAAATTACAAGTTTTGTTTTGTTTTTACGACACTTTTACGACATTTTTTACGACAAACTTTTGCAAGAGCTATTTCAAAGTCGACTTCTTTTAAGATTTCAATGATGTGTTCTTCTGTAAATCTTTTCTTCATGCCGTTTTCTTTTTTTAAAGGATAGCCTGATTTTTTACTTTCTGTTGGACCTTTTTTGCGGGGCAATGTCAATGGTTGTTTACAAACTTCATTTTTTTTCCTTCTTCATGTAAACTCCTTTTTATACGAAATACCGAAATAAACTTGTAAATAAGAAGTCATTAGAAAGTTAAAAATTGATTTCTGAAATTTGGTAAAATCAAAGTGATAAGGAATAACAAATCCATGTTTATTAAATTGAAAGATCAATTATCTTATGAAATGCCCTCTGGAAGTACAGCTAAAGATCTAGCAGATAAATTGAATTTGAAAGGGCCACATGAAGCTTTAGGAGCTTCTATCAATGGAAAAACAGTTGATCTTTCTTACCCTTTACAAGAAGGGGATCAGGTTATTTTATGGGGTTTTAACGATCCTGAAGGAAAAGAAATTTTTTGGCACACTTCTGCTCATGTTCTCGCACAAGCTATTTTACGTTTATGGCCAGATGCACAGCCAACTATTGGACCCCCTATTGAAAATGGTTTTTACTACGATTTTGCCAATTTGACTATTTCTGATGCCGATTTTGAAAAAATTGAAAAAGAAATGCAGGCTATTATTTCTGAAAATTTTCAAACCAAACGAGAGGTTATTTCAACAAAATCCGATGCATTAAAACAATTTCAGAATAATCCTTATAAGTGTGAATTGATTAACAGTTTTGAAGACGAAAGCACATTAACAGGTTATCGACAAGGCGAATTTTATGATCTATGTCGAGGCCCTCATCTTTTTAATTTAGGAAAAATAAAAGCTCTAAAATTAATGAAAACAGCTGGAGCTTATTGGAGAGGAGATTCTAATAAAGAAATGCTTACGCGCATTTACGCTATTTCTTTTCCGGATCGAAAACTTTTAAAAGATTATTTACACCAATTAGAAGAAGCTAAAAAACGTGATCACAAATTATTAGGGGCGAAATTAGATTTATTTTCCTTAAAAGAAGAGGCGCCTGGAATGCCTTTTATCCACCCTAAAGGTTTAATTGTTTGGAATCAATTGGTTGCTTATATTAGAGAATGCCTCAGCCGCCACGATTATATTGAGATCAAAACACCAACAATGATGACAAAAGAGTTATGGGAAATTTCTGGTCATTGGGGTAATTATCGTCAAAATATGTTTATCTCACAAATTGAAGATCGCGATTTTGCCATTAAACCAATGAATTGTCCAGGTTGTATGCTTTATTATAAAAGCCATACGCATAGTTATCGTGAACTACCTTTAAGGATAGCTGAAATCGGAAATGTTCATCGCTATGAACCCTCAGGATCTTTATCAGGATTATTTAGAGTACGTAGCTTTCACCAAGATGATGCTCACATTTTTATGAAACCGTCCGATATCCAACAAGAAATCTTAGGAGTATTGGCTCTTGCGGATGAAATCTATTCTACATTTGGTCTTTCTTATCGCTTAGAATTATCGACTCGTCCTGAAAAAAACACTATTGGTACTGATCACGAATGGGAAATAGCGACAGCAGGGCTAAAAGGCGCTCTAGATGAAATGGGAAAAGAATATCGCATCAATGAAGGAGATGGGGCCTTTTATGGACCTAAAATTGACTTTCATATTCGTGACGCAATCAATCGTAGTTGGCAATGTGGAACTATTCAGCTAGATATGGCCTTACCTGAAAAATTTGAACTCGAATACACTTTTTCGGATGGAACTCGCCAGCGCCCTGTCATGATTCACCGCGCAATATTTGGTTCAATCGAACGTTTTTTTGGTATTTTAATCGAACATTATGTAGGTAAATTTCCTCTTTGGTTAAGCCCTTCACAAATCCGATTCATTACGGTCGCTGATCGCCACGAACCTTATGCAAGAGAACTTGCTAAACGTTTTAAAAATGCAGGTTTTCATGTCGACGTGGATAGCACCCAAGAATCTGTCAGCAAAAAAGTTCGTAATGCGCAACTGGCTCAATTTAACTATATTTTAACGATCGGGGACCAAGAAGTTGAACACAAAACGGCTAATTTAAGAACTCGAGATAATGTCGTCCATGGTGAAATTCAAATTGATGAATTTATACAAAAGCTAGAAATTGAAAAACAACAACGTCAATCCCATTCTCCTTACGCTTCAGCAGAAAGGAATTAAAAAATGAAGACAATTGCGATTAGCAGTTTTAAAGGAGGAACGGCCAAAACATCGACAGCTTTACACATAGGGGCTGCTTTGGCAAAGTTTCATAAGAAAAAAGTATTACTTATTGACTTTGATGCTCAAGCTAATTTATCGACAGGCTTAGGATTTGATCCTGATGAAAATGATAGTTTAGCTCCAGTTTTACTAGGTAATAAAACAATTTCAGAAGTCATTAGAAAAACTCTTTTTCCAAATTTAGACTTAATTCCTGCTGACACATGGCTAGAAAGAGTTGAAGTAACAGGGCAACTAGCTTCTGATCGTTATTCTCACGAAAAATTGCGAGATCTTATTGCTCCTCTTAAATATGATTACATTATTATTGATACTCCACCTTCACTTTGTTGGTTGACCGAGTCTGCTCTTATTGCTGCCCAACACACACTTGTTTGCATTACACCAGAGTTCTATAGCGTCAAAGGCCTTGAACGATTAAGTCAATTTATGGACAGTATTAGTCAACGCCATCCTTTAAACATTTTAGGGGTAATTTTATCATTTTGGAACGCAAGAGGAAAAAGTAATCAGGCCTTTTTAGAAGTAATAGAACGCGCTTTTCCTAAAAAGATACTACAAAATAAAATTAGACGAGATATCTCTGTTTCAGAAGCATCTATTTTTGGTAAACCTGTTTTTGAAACCGACCCTGAAGGTCGAGCTGCTGAAGATTATCTAGCTGTTACGAAAGAAATTTTAAAAAGGCTTTAAATTATTTTCTCATGTAAAGCGGCTTTACATAAGAACTTTTATCATTTAATCATATAAGGTTGTCATAATGGCCAATGTCAATTCCATTCTCTCTGAACGAGCAAAAAAATCTTCTCATAGTTCGAAAATGGCAGAAATGGCCAAACAATCCGCAACAGGAAATTTAACGAGTTTTTCAGGAATCTTTAGTGTGACTGAATTAAGTGATAAAGAAAAAATAAGCTTGGAGTTGTTATTAAAATCTTATGCCACAGAAAGCGATGATATTAAAAATGATTTACAAACATTAATCTCTCTTACTTCAGAAGTCAAAGCTATCAACAATCAAGCTGCTATTTTACATGGAGAGAGAATAAAAAAAGCGCATCAAGTACTCACCCGTTATCGTGATGGAGCATTTACGGCTTGGTTAATAGCTGCTTACGGTAACCGTCAAACACCCTACAATCTCATGCAATATTATGAATTTTATGAGTCTATGCCAAAACCTCTTCGCCCTCAAATTGAATGGATGCCACGCCAAGCTGTTTATGTATTGGCAACCCGCTCTGGAAGCTTAGAGAAAAAACAAATCATTGTAGAAAACTATAAAGGGGAAACAAAAGCCGAAGTTTTAACTTTAATTCGACAAACTTTTCCTTTAGATAATCAAGATAAGCGTCAAAAAAAAGTTGGAAAAGGCTTCATTCAAAATCTGGATCGCCTTTATAATCAAATTAAAAAAAATTCTCCTAACTTTACCTCTGCTCAAAAGAAACAAATTCACCATTTACTTGAGCAGATGCAAAATCTTATAGGTTATTAATGTTAGATAAGAACTACACTCCTTTTATTTTAGAACCAAGTTGGCAAAACGTTCTCAAACAAGAGCTTGAGCAATCTTATATTTTAAATTTAGCAACCTTTATTGAAAATGAATACACCTCCTCTCCAAGCCCAATTTATCCTCCGCATGATTTAATTTTTAATGCATTTTATAATACTCCTTATGAAAAAGTACAGGTGGTTATTATGGGTCAAGATCCTTATCATGGCCCAGGACAAGCCCATGGACTTAGCTTTAGTGTCCCTAAGGGAATAAGGCCACCTCCTTCTTTACAAAATATTTTTAAAGAATTACAAACTGACCTTCTCTTACCAATTCCTTCCCATGGTTGTTTGTTAAAGTGGGCTAAACAAGGCGTTTTACTTCTCAATGCCACTTTAACCGTTAAAAAAAGTGAACCCATGTCTCATCATGGTAGAGGATGGGAGCGATTTACTGATGCAGCTATTCTTCAACTTATCGAACGCCAAGATCCTATTATTTTTGTTCTATGGGGAAAATCCGCTCAAGATAAATGCCGTTTTTTAAAAGAATCTGTCAATATTAAGCGTCATTATATTCTCACTGCTGCACATCCTTCTCCCTATTCAGCTGCCAATGGTTTTTTCGGTTGTCGTCATTTTTCTAAAATTAATGCTTTACTCGAACAGCAAGGCAAATGCCCTATTGATTGGAGTCTTGATAATTAGAATGAAAAATAAATACATATATTTTCATTCGACAAAATTAAAAAAAGAAAAAATAAGCTTGCCTTGAAACTCTTGAGTACCTAAAAAGAAAAAAAGTGTACTTTGGAGGTTATCATGGCATATTCAGAATTTTGCAGAGAAAAATTCTTTCCATATAAAATTGAAGGGCAAACCCGTCCTTTTATTGATCGCAATCTCCAAATTCAACTTCCTGGTGTCACTTCAAAAGAAGAAAAATCTAAAAATTACAGCCCTATTTATGCTTATTTTTCCTCTACTCTCACTAAACAACCCTCTTTTGCCCAAACTAAGGAAATTGAACTTCAAAAAGTTATGCAAGAAGCGGAACTGTCTTATGCAGCTTGGAAAAAAATGCATGAACAGATACTTCAAGCTGCAAAAAGTTATTTCTCGACTTCTAGTAAAGATCCCTAAAATTTCTGTTATTATTTTTTAAATTTTTAATTCCAAATTTTGTCATTTTTTGGCATTGAGTTTACATTTATTTATTTTTCATTAAATTTTCAAAAACTAAAATATTTAATTACTAATTAATAAAATTAAATTTATAATATAGTTATAACGTTTATTGCTTAACCAGTAAATTTAGTTTATATTTTTAATATCTAGTTAGTTTAAAATTGGAGTGACCGAAGGAAAATAAATAACTCTTAGGTGGGAAATGTTAATTGAAAAAGATATTCAAAAAATATTGCATCAATTGGCCGAAGGAAGTGGAATCCCGATCCCAGTCGAAGGATCGGATATTAATATACGTTTTTTAGACAACGATTCTAAATTATCCTTATCCTCTTCTGTTTATCATGGGGGCAATTACATTCCTTCTAGTGTAAGGGATTGTTTATTCCATAAATCCCCATTTTCCCACCTTTCTTCTATATACACATATTTATTTATTGATGAACAACGCTATCAAATTTATCTCCATTATTTAGGGCATGCGAATATTCTTAATCTGGAAGAACTGAAAAACTTATTAGAAGAATTCAATGCGATTGCTGAAAAATGGCGCTTTTATTTAGATGAGCATGATAAACATGATTTGATTTATGTAAGAGTTAAATAATTAAAAATCTATCTGTAAAATTTATTATTCTATTTTTTTAATTGAGGGATTTAATTTTAAATCTGAATGTTTACTACGGTTTAAGTTTATAAGTAACGCTGTTTTCTACTAAAAATCGCAAATTTATATGATTTTATTAAAGGATAACCAATAGCAATTGAGTTAAAATATTTAAATTAATAAAGCGGAAATAATAAAAACTCCTACAATTGCCTAGCGACGTTTACCTTGCAAAAATTTGAAATAGAATGACTTCAAACCATACTAGGCAAAGCAGAAGATAGGCTATTTGACAAATTATTACCTGACTAAAAAGCAATCAGGTATTTCATAATCCAAAATTTATTTTAAGGATAAAACAACTACATGAGAAGTTTGCCAATGGAATTTTCCAAATTTCTTGCTCTTGCCTGAAAAATATTACTGTTTTTTAGCTGAAGAGGATGCTTCTTTATCAATTTTATAGGATTCGAACGAGTTGGCGAAATTTCTTTCTTCATAACAAGCTTTTTTAATTCTCTTATCTCTTTACTTAACTTTGAACAAACTCAGAAATTTTTCCTCTCTAAAAAGAATTGAAACTATCACTAAATTAACTAAAATTTTGCCTGTAACAATCATGAAGCGCTTCTGAGCGATCTGTTTTAATAATTAATTATTTTATGCTAACTAACTCAAAGACAAAACCTTTATTGAATACTTGCGCCTTTTGTTATACACGAATTCCTTAAACATCAAAAAATAAATGTTATAACTTAGCATTCCTTTCTCATTTGATACTTCATTTGTAAATAAATTTAATAATTTTCTTTATTCATATAAAATGGTAATCTCAAAAGTAAAAATCATTATAATTTTTATTTTGTAAAGATAATATGTTAAATAAATGGATTTATCTATTCACTATCTTGATATTAGGCTTATACAAATCTATATATAGTCTAGAAAACGAATCTTATTATCAAGTTTCCAAAGAAGAGCACACTTTTTCCACAATTTTTGACATGTCTTGGCAAAATCAGCCAGTTGGAACTGTTGTAAAAAGTGTTTTTCATTTAACTACCGAATATGACTTATATAATCGTTTTGGATTATATGAAGCAAAGGGGATTTGCCGACTCATTAGTTTAGGAACCTTTTTTAGTTGGGGTACAGCTATCGACTTATTTGATATTGATAATCGCCTCATTGGTTTTATTGAAGGAAAGTTTTTTACTCAAGAAGCAGCCCAATTTAATTTTTATAACGAAACTAAAAAACTTATAGCAATAGCAATTTTATACCCGAAAGATAAACAATTTAAAATTGTAGACCCTATCTACCACCATTTGATTGCTTCGTTAACTTACCAAAAAACCAATGATTATATTGATTTAATTGCCATCTATAAACCTAAAAAAATTCCCGCTTCTTATCTCAAAATTTTTTCTGCTTTTGCCTGTGATGCAAACGAATATTTGATCAAGATTGACTAGAATGATTATTCAATTTATAATATTGACCTTTTTATAGGTTAAAATCACCATGGATATAGCTGAAAATAATGTTGTTCGATTTATTAGCATTACAAAGAAAAAAGATGGTATGTTCGCTAATTTCCGCGTAAAAGGAATGAAAGGAGGAGTGACATTTAGCTCTTCTATTAGTGTAGATATTAGTCAAGCCAATGTACATGCTGGAGATCCTTTAGAAAAAATTATCGAAGAATGTGGACGTATAGCAGTCAGAATGTTTGAAACTAAACTCCAATTTGAAGGTCTCATCAAAATATAATCTTATCTGGGTGTAGCGCAGCTTGGCTAGCGCACTTGCATGGGGTGCAAGGGGTCGGAAGTTCAAATCTTCTCACCCAGATTCTTTTCATTTCATCACTTAAGGGCAATCTCGTTGAGATTGCCCTTTGTGTTTTTAGCGCAGGTGGTAGATAGATGGTGGATGATGCAATCCAAGATATGAGGTATTTATGCTAAATCTCCCTAACAAAAAATTTATGTTTTTTGGAGACTACCTATTTCTTTTGATTGTTTAAGGGAAAATTCGACATCTCTAACGCATCCCAACTGTTCAATAATTTTTACCTAACACCATATGATTTAAACTCAAAATAGCGCTTAGCTGTGGATTCTTTTATCTGAATAAGTTTTACAGAACCAATCATGTTTGCTCAGACATTTTTCCAAAAATTATTTTCTGTTATCGATCTCTTGAGTGGCAATCCCTCATGGAATCACGACACACATGTAAAATTCAATTTAGGTCGATGGTTTCAGTTTGTGTATGGTGCACAAGCTCTTAAAGATGGAATAGATCTAGAGGAAGTGATTGAATCTCTTTGGGCAACTTTTACAGAAATTATTATTTACATTTATCGTGTTCAGTTGCACCTCCTTCACATCAATACGTAAAGACTGATCAAAGTGAATTTGTATGCAAAAGTTCAACCCCTCAAGCAGACAATGGCGAAGCTTTATTAGCTCTTCATGAAGTTGCTCGACTTTGTTTACTCTCTCTACTTTATTTACCCGAAGAATACCGCTTAGCTTTCGACTCACTTCCGCGAGTTGAAATGCGATTATCATGAAAAGAACGCGGTAATGCCGAAAAAGAACGGATAATTGCTACTCAAAATTATTATCAATATCTGATTGATCATAAAATTGTAAAACAAAAATTTCTCATTTTTTATCCATCTATATGTATCTGTTTATATTTCCATAGCAAATTGGAACATTGATCTTTAGAAAGGCTTTTAGGGTCTATCCAAATATGCTGTAATTCTTGTAACATTTGCCCTCTAATTGACCTACATCCATCTATCCTATAAATCATTCCAATATGAAAAAATACGTAAAACTTACTAAATGAGGTTGCAGGAACATTGATCTTTGCTGTGAGGTTGTCTATCAATTGTAAAGAATCAAATTCCATTGCGACTTCCTCCCCAAATTCTCGGCGTAACGCCTGCTCTGGAGATTCTCCAAATTCAATGCCTCCACCCAGAAAATCTAGCTTCCCTGCATAACGGCCTTTCTTTTGCTACACTAGCAATATATTTCCCTCTTTTATTGAAACTTCATACACGCCTAATCTTGTTACCTGTTTTCCGATTGCTCCAGCGACTTCAATTTTTAAATCTTTCTTTAGATAGTGAAAGCAAGTATTTTTTGCATATCCTGGCCAGGAAAATTCGATCTTAAGACCCATCCTTTGATAGAAATTAGGAGCTTGAAAACGCATCGTCTCCACAAAGGCAAAGTTGCAGCCTCGTTGCTTTCCAAATTCAAGAGCATGATTCATTAGTTCACGCGCAATTCCTTGCCCTCGATAATGCTTTTCTACAAAAAGATATTTGATATGCAGCTGCCCTCAAATGGGCTGTACGACTATTGCTCCAAGAAACTCTTGAACTTTGAAAATTTCGAAAGAGATTGGATCTTCATCTAAACCATTGACTCCAGTAGATTCGATAGCCTACCGACCAAATCCATCGAAAATCCTTTTTTTTGACTTCTTCTTGAAGCTTATTTTGTCGGATTTGGAACTTCATAAGTTTTGCCATAAGATTTGTTGATAGCCTTATCAAAAGGCTCCTTTGATTAGAGTCTAACTCTACTTTTTTAAGATAATTATAAATCAACAGGTTATATGAATAAAGACTATTCTCTCTCCTAAAAATATATAAAAACTACCCATTTGACTGAATTGGGTAGATTTTGTAGAATTAAGTTATGAGACATTCAAAATACGCTAAACAGCTTGAGCCTTTTCAACACGTTCCCTTCTTCACAGACGAACAAGCTGCTGATCGGAATGTGCCAAGACACGCCATCGCTTATTTAGTCAAAAAAGGTATCTTAGAAAGAATTTACCCAGGGGCATATCGCTTTAGCGAGTATGAACCTGAAGTGGACTTTCAATGGGAGAATTTGGGGCTGATAGCAGCGAGTATTCCAGAAGGAGTCATCTGCCTGAACATCTTATCTTGCACAACATGACAACAGATTTAGAAAAATCATTTAAAGCTAAGCTTCGGACTATTGCGAAAGAGAAAAATAGAGATCCCGCAGATCTTTGGCAATCTCTCACATTAGAGCGGTTTCTTGTCCGCTTAGCTAGATCAAAATATCGTGCTCAATTTGTATTGAAGGGCGGCATCCTCCTGTCTAGATACCTAGAGATTGGAAGAGAAACAACCGATTTGGATTTTTTAGCTAAAAAAATCAGCAATCAAGTCTCGTCTTTGCAGGTTGTTTTTGAAGAAATTGTGCGGGGATTGATCTCAATGATGGATTCATCTTTAAAGAAGTCAAGGCTAGCGAATTAACCCATCCTCACATGGGTTATCCAGGCGTTGAAATTTCTATAATGGCTTATTTTGGTCGTACTCGATTTAAGGTCGCAATAGATATCGGCTTTGGAGATATTGTTGAGCCTATTTAATATAAAATTAGACTCACAAATTACTCAAAGGGTGATCTTTTTGAAGACAGCGTCGAACTGGCTTGCTATCCGAAAAAATTCATCTTTGCTGAAAAGTTAGAGACTATCATACATAGAGGATCTTTCAATAGTCGTATGAAGGATTTCCATGACATCTATTCTATGATAGCATCATCTGCACTTCCCTCATTTAAGAGCCTAGAGAACGTCATTCGGATTGTATTCGAACATCGAAAAACAGAGTTACTTTTGCCCATTTCTTTTCAAGAGGATGAAATTATCCGTATGCAAAGTTTTTGGAGTGAGTATTTAAAGAATTTACGCGAAGAGAACGTTGAAGCTCTTCCGTCATTGTTTTCGGATCTCCTAACAAAAATCAACCAGTGGCTTAAATTGAACACCAAGTTGATCTAAAAATATCGAACCGACATAAGAACCTTTTGGTATCGATTCATCATTATCTTTAGCCGGTAAAAGTATAAGGCTACCAGCTTCAATAAATGAAAAATCATGAAAATGGAGCATCGCAACGTCACATATCACCACAGCAGATTTAGGCTTATCGACCCTTAAAGTAATTTCTAATTTTTTTAATCGTTTTTCGATAGAAGATTTCATTTTTTATTCTTACTTTCCAGTAGATTCAAACGTTGCTCATGATCATGTAATTCTATAGTCTTACATGAATTTCAATTACTTTTGATAAGGATTCTCCTTCGCCGGGAGAAATATCTCCTCTCATTACAGCTTGGGTGATCAACGCCATAGATTGTATGGCATCTGCAGGGTTGTGCAAAACAGGAATATCAAGTGTAACAGAACAATCACGTTTTATTGGCAATATACGATCCAAAATCATTTTTATCGCCTGCATGTTGCCCGATAAAGCTTCCTGAATAAGCCTTCGGCAAATGTTTTCCAGCTCACCATTTAATAAGGATTCTACAGCTAATGTCACCTTGTTTTTAGTCCCCTTAGCTTTTCCCTTGGGATTTCCAGATTGAAATTTCTGGAATTTTCCCGATATCTGCATTTGTCCTGCATTTTCAGGTATATGAATTACCATTTTATTGATCTAGTGATTTTTCGGTTTCTTGATCTTTATAGGAGGGAAAACCCAAAAACGGCTTATAGATTATCGCATTATTTTTGCCCTGGTTTTCTATACTCCAATGCGTGTTTAATCTTGCATTTAATAATTGCTGAGCTTTTTTATTTGATATATCCACCAAATTGATTTTAATTTTTGCAATCAAAGCCTCTTGGTTTATTCCTGTATTAGGAATTAGCTTTTTAATCAGTTCAAGATTGATATCAACGCAGAATTCAGGCTCAAGAACAGCGCTGTGAATTTTTTTCCTTTGATCTACAACGTCAATACTAATAGGAACCAAGCGAAACGAAATGGGAGAAGGGAGTTCAGTTTCCTTCATTTTTGTAGCGGTCATTGAAATCAATTCATGTTTTTTCTTAACACAATATTCCGCATCCAAAGCACCCTTTAAAGCCATAGCCCCTCTCGCTCGATCCTTATTCATTATGCCCAGTGTGATAGACGATGAGTACACAGCATGAAAAAAGAAGTCTTATGTACATGTCGATAGAAAAAATAAATTTGTTCATGTCTTGAGTTTTATTTTCATCTCCACCACCAAAATTTCGTGCTAGAGTGTCAATAACAATAAGTGCTGGTTTACCATGTGCTATTGATAGATTCCTAATTGCTTCAGAAACTATCTTTGCATGTTTTTCATCCATAAATTGAGCGGGTTGTTTGCTAATAAACAAATCTTCTACGATCAAGTTATGATACTCACTCCATTCAACTTTTTTCTCAATTCTTCTTTTAATTGAAAAAAGACATTTTTTGTTAGTGAAATAGAGTTATCACCGTATAAGCACAGTTTGATTAAATTCAAATTTTTCCATTAATTCAGGATTTTTCCAATGATGGTCATCCCAATTTTTTTATATATTTTAAAAAATCCTGAACCCACTTGCTCTCCTAAACCTGTAAGTTGAAGCATTTTTTGCAAATTTCTCAAATGCAACAATCGCTAACAATTCCAAGCAAAACGTCTCCTCGTAGCACTTTTAGCCATTCAGCATTGCACAAATCTGACATTACCCCACAAAAAAGTTCCAACAGAAAGTAGAAAATCATGCTATTCTTTAAAATCTGGCTATTTATTTTTAAAATAAAAATATTTTTAACATTTTATTTAATTGAAGAGTTGAGCTTATGCATGTAGAGTCAGCTAAATTTAGCACTCCCTACGATCTTCTTTATCCCCAAACTCTGCCCACACTATCCCTATTAGATCATGTAAAAGGTTTAATTGAGGCGTATAAAACAAAATCCAATCCAAAAGAGGATATATTCGTCAGTGCCAAATTGCTCCTCATAAAGATCAAACAATTAGAAGACATAGGTGTTCAGCGTGAATGTTTATGTCGCCTGCTAAAATTGGAGATAGAAGAGATCCAAAGTTTAATAGTAGAAGAAGTAGCGCTTCTTTTTGATTTTAAAACGTTTTTCTATGACATTCAGCATGATCAAGCTCAACAGTTAATTCATCTTGAAGAAATCATCAGTGAAATCATGGAAGCAAAGTTAAAATCTAACGAACTTAATTTGATCATTCCTATCTGCTCGGTCTATCAAAGTATCCTAGAGCATCTCTGGTTGCTTCCCCATCTCGAATTTGGCAATCACTGCGCTAACCTCCTTATTCAAAATAAAAACGCCATTCTAAGCCATATGGAGCGTTGGAAAGACAGCCTTGATCAATTGGCTAGCGAGGAGAAAATTAGTCGTTTTATTCCAAAAAATTTAGAAATGGCTGTTTTAAGGCTTTTCGAACCCTTACCTGAAGATGTTGCAAAAGAAATTGAGGAACAAAAATCTGTCACTCATAAAAGCGGAGAAATATCTTTAACACTTTTAGAAATCATAGCAGATTTTTACAGGATCCAAAAAGATTTTCCTCGCGCCATTTTCCATGCAGAAATTCTTTTAAATTTTTTAATACAGGAACCTCCGAAAACATCTCATAAAAAAGAGTTTCTTGTTAAAATCATGCACATTCATGGACATCTGGCAAGATGGTATCCACTTCTTAACAAGTATCCAATGGCTATTGATTATAATAAAAAGGCATTGAAAATAGCGCGCGAGTTGGATGATCCTTATGCCATATTTATTTATTTAAGGAATATGGGTAAAATTTACTTGGAGCTAGGAGAAGGTGGGCAAGCGCTTCCTCTTTATGGAGAAGCTCAAGCTATCGCCAAATCGCTACAAGAGCCTAAAAGTGAAAGCCTAGCTCTTGTCGATCTTGCACATGCTTATCTTGTCATTGATAAAAATGATGAGGCAATTTCATGTTTTCAAGCTGCATTGAATTTGACAGAAGACCAGTCCACACAAGCCTTGATTTACACTGGAATAGGCCAAGCCCATGCTAACGCTCAACGCTATCAGCCAGCTGAAGAGGCATATCAAAGGGCACTTAAGATTCTTCCACAAAATAACTTTCTTGTCGAAATAAAAATTCATGGGGACTTAGCCGCTTTTTTTAATGCTTTTAGCCGATATGAAAAAGCTATTTCCCAGGCTGAAAAAATCTTAGAGCTACTTCAACATCCATCAATTCAAAAAGAGGATTCGGAAGCAATTAGGCCTAAATTTAATGCTTTAACAGTTCTTGGAAGCATTTATGGTAATATTGGAGATTACAAAAAAGAACTTGATTATAAAATGCAAGCTTTAGAGATTGCTAAGAAAGCATATTTTTTTCTAGCTTTTTTGGGAATAGCATATGCCAATTTAGGTAGTACATATTGCCATATGGAAAATTATCCTGAGAGTATAAGGTATTATATCAAAGCATTAGGAATGATAAAAGAGGCTTTTACACGAGCCAAAATTTTAGTAAATTTAGGACAGACTCTTTTTCTCTCCATTAGGTTTGCTGACGCAATTAAATATTATAATGAAGCAAATGCGATCGGCAATTCAGAGATAAAAAAATTTAGCTTCAATGGCTTAGGTTTATGCTATGAAGCCATCGGAAATAAAGATGAGGCAATAAAAAGCATCGAAAAATCTATTTGTTTATCCCAAGCGTCAGGAGATCGCCACAGCGAAGCGATAAGTTATTATAATTTAGGACAACTATATAGAAAGTCTGATCCTAATCTAGCAGAGATGAGTTATCGCAAAAGCATTGAAATTTATGTTTTATTACATCAAGAGTTAAAAAATCATAGTCACTGGCAGATTATCTTTTTTGAATCACAAGTGCTGCCGCTTTTAAGACTGGAAAGCCTTCTCTTAAAGCAAAAGAGAATTGAGGAAGCTCTGCAAGTTACAGACTTTAGACGCTCGCGCGCTTTAGTCTCTGCCCTTACAGAAAAATTCAAGTGTCAAAAAGACAACTCATTGTCTTCCGAAATCACAGCCCGAGAAATGCAAGCTACAGCCCAAAAACTGAACACTTGCTTTATTGTTTATTCTCTTTCTCCTGAAGACATGAACAATATAATCGTTTGGATTATTCCTTCTCAGGGCAAAATAACCTGCCAGAAGCTGCCTCTTGGAATTTTGACAGAAGAGGTTAAAGCAGCAACACAGATTTTTCAAACCTTTCCTTTTATTGCTGAGGCAAGAATTATTGAAACATCACTGCAAACTTTTCTAGAAGAACTAACTCGTGGCGAGTCAGAGGAGAATATTCATTCCTCAAATTTGCAAGCTTTTAAAAATCGCCTTAGGAATTGGTATGAAATACTTATTGCGCCAATTGAATCTTATCTTCCTAAAGACCCCCAACAAGTGGTGACCATTATTCCCGACAGTTATCTCGCTCAAATACCCTTCGCGACATTTTTAGACAAAGAGGGAACCTATTTGATTGAAAAACATCCAATTTCGATTGCTCCCTCAATTGAAGTCTCAACATTATTGGATCAACTTCCTAAAGTTTTTCCCAAAGATTCTCTCGTTATTGGGAATCCCAATACATCTGAACGCGGACTAAAGTTTGCGGAAAAGGAAGCTCAAACAATTGTCGCTCCTCTGCTTGAAACAGATCCAAAAAAAATTCTCTTACAAGACAAGGCTACTGTTCATGCCGTTGTCGAGGGAATGGTGGATGCGCGCTGGATTCACCTTGCCTGTCATGGATCGACAGGTAAAAATCCTGATGAAAAAATTGATCCTCATTCCGTTTTCGAAGGTCTTTTCAAGCTTACCCCTGATGAAGAGCATCCTCAAGGATATCTTCATGCGCAAAAGATCGCGAAACTAAGTCTTCGAGCAGAGCTGGTTTTTATGAGCGCCTGTTTTTCTGGCAGGGGCAAACCTCACGGGGAGGGAATTGTCGGCCCCGTTTGGTCCTTTCTCGCCACCGGAGCCCTGTCAACGATTGCCACTTATTGGCGACTGCCAGACACAGAGTTGACGCTTCAAATGGTCGAGACGTTTTACCGCCATCTTTTAGGTATAGAGGTGGAAAAACTCAATAAGGCTCAAGCCTTGCAAAAAGCTATGTTAGTGGGCATTGAGCAAGCAAGTGAAAGGCCTGATCGATGGGGAGCTTTTTTCTTATCAGGACTATATGAATAAACAAGAGAAAAGAATTTTTACCTTACCTAACTAACTTATAGTCAAAAATGATTTATAACGATTGCAGCTAAAATTGTGTTTTCAACAACACATGTATGCTTAATATGATTATCTATTCTCATCAGTAAAAAATTCTTAAGCGTTATTGCTCTTAAATTTCTCTATTCTAAAATAAAATTTTACTTTAGTCATTTATAGCTTGATTATTTATCTTCATGAAATAAAAATATTTTTAACATTTTATTTACTGGAAAAGTTGAGCTATGCATGTAGAGTCAGTTAAATTTAGCACTCCCTACTATCTTCATTATCCCCTTTTGCCCACACTATCCCTATTAGATCATGTAAAAGGTTTAATTGAGGCGTATAAAACAAAATCCAATTCAGAAGAGGATATATTTGTCATTGCCAAATTGCTCCTCGAAGAGATCAATCAATTAGAAGACATAGGTGTCCAGCGTGAATGTTTATGTCGCCTGCTAAAATTAGAGATAGAAGAGATCCAAAATTTAGTAACCTGAATTTTGAATTTATCTCTTTGATAATAAATAAGAAGAATAAAATTTAAATGACAAAGGACCTCTGCATCATTTAAAACATTTGTTTTCCCAAGCTAATGTTTAATATGACATGAGAGGTCAAAATGG
>NZ_BCPZ01000012.1:0-327 GCF_001950615.1 Candidatus Protochlamydia sp. W-9 | reverse complement strand
GTTCTTTCGAAATATATCCCTTATCACCAAATAGTTTTCCAAAAATCCCTTTCGACAAAGTTTCGGCAATAGAAACATCAGCGACATTTCCAGGAGTTAGCTGAAAAGCCAAAATTTCTCCTTTCTCATTGATCATGAAATGCAATTTAAACCCGAAAAACCACCCTGAAGTTGTTTTTCCTCTCTTTACTAAACCTTTAAAGACCTTGTTTCTTTTTATGCGTTTATTGTGGCAAACATCTATCGACGTAGAATCAATAAAAGCAATTCCTGTGATTTCTCCTCTTTTGTCCAAAAGATAAGCAAATAGAGGAATAAAAAGGTTCT
>NZ_BCPZ01000011.1:0-141 GCF_001950615.1 Candidatus Protochlamydia sp. W-9 | reverse complement strand
TTGCTAAACCTTTAAAGACCTTGTTTCTTTTTATGCGTTTATTGTGGCAAACATCTATCGACGTAGAATCAATAAAAGCAATTCCTGTGATTTCTCCTCTTTTGTCCAAAAGATAAGCAAATAGAGGAATAAAAAGGTTCT
>NZ_BCPZ01000010.1:0-141 GCF_001950615.1 Candidatus Protochlamydia sp. W-9 | reverse complement strand
ATCTAAGCAGGTGCTATAAACTTACCGATGCAGGATTAATCCATTTGATACCCTTAACAGCTTTGCAGCAGCTAAATTTAAGTAATTGCAATAATCTCACCGATGCAGGATTAGTTCATTTGAGGTCCTTAAACGCTTTGC
>NZ_BCPZ01000009.1:0-192 GCF_001950615.1 Candidatus Protochlamydia sp. W-9 | reverse complement strand
TCAGCATTCAATCTGAACCAAGATCAAATTCTCACAGAAAAATAAACTCTTGAAAACCTGAGTTGATTATATATAATCTGCACTACTTAAAAGTAGTGCTATATGTGCGACATCTTCATGCCTCACACAAGCTCTATTGTTTGCTTGCACATTGTCTTTCTTATACTGTCAAAACAATCTCGCATCGCTCAA
>NZ_BCPZ01000008.1:0-3226 GCF_001950615.1 Candidatus Protochlamydia sp. W-9 | reverse complement strand
GATTATGAGGAGTTGCGTTTCTTTACCTACATAACTCCAAACTTACCCAATATTAAGATATCTTCGATTTGATTTGTTGGCAAATTTATTTTATTAGTTATTATTCTTCAAATTTAATTTTTATAAAAATTTTTAAGTCAAATTAAAGATATCAATTACCTACTGGCAAATTTTATTTTCTTAGTATTGATTTTTTAATTGTAAAAAAATAAGGGATTAATAAACAAAAAACTTTTAAATCAAATTTTATTTTTATAATATAAGTCCTATTTTTTGTATAAATTTATGTAATTGCATATAATTTAATTTTAAATTATTCAGATGATTTCAGCAATTAGCAGTGAAGTAAATATTATCTACAGCTAATTTTGCCCCCGCTACATACATTATACAATGCATCCTTTTTCGCGCATGGTTCTAAGGTTCTTTTGAGCTCTTATGTTGCCTTAATCGGCAGCGAGTTGATAATACCCTCTTATTTGATAGAATTGTATGATGGCTCGGATCCCGTGCGTACATAAATTCGAGCTTATATGAGCATTTGCATCATTTTAATCTGCTAAAATTCTAACGGATAAAAAGGAATGGAAAGTATAAATAATTTTCTTGCTGTTCCAAAAAGTCTTCCTCTCAATCTACTCTCTAATATCTTCCGAAAAAGCCTAATTCCTAAAGAAAATAAATTCTTATTATGTAACATTTTGGCCATTTTCATTCATAACTTTAAGATTTTGCTGAGCAATTAAATCACCTTGATTGGTAGCGAGTTGAAAGTATTTAACCGCTTCTTGATCAGATTGCGGGACACCTAGGCCCTCTGCATACATTATTCCGAGTCTGCATTGAGCAAGAGCGTTTCCTTGTTTAGCAGCAAGTTGGTAATATTTTACAGCTTCTTGATCAGACTGGGTAATGCCCCATCCATTTGCAAACAGGAGTCCAAGATTATTCTGAGCATCTGCATGATTTTGATTGGCAGCGAGTTGAAAATATTCAAAACTTTTTTGGTAAGATTGTGGAACACCTTGTCCATGTGCATACCATGTGCATACCATGTGCATACAAGGTTCCGAGGATATATTGAGCACTTGCATTACCTTGCTTCGCAGCAAGTTGGTAATATTTTACAGCTTTTTGATGAGACTGGATAGTACCTTTTCCTTCTAAATACATAACTCCAAGCTTGTATTGAGTAGTTGCATTTCCTTGCTTTACTAAAATTTTTGTAGCTAAAAATGGGGAGGAGCTGTAAATAACTTTATTTTTTCTACCATTCCAAAGAGATTTCCAATCTTCTCTAACTGTTTCAAAAAAAAGCCCAAATCCTACAGAAAATAAAGTTTTAAAAGCCTTATGTATTTCAAATGCATAATTCTTCTGCACTTTAAAAATGCTCTTTTTCCAAAATTTCAAAGATTACATAGATTTTAACATTGCTTTATTTGCCCAATCTAGATTCGAAAAGAAAAAACAAATTATTTAGGGGAAAGTTGCCTATAAATTTCTTATTGCCTATAATTTTCTTTTTAATTTACTGAAATATAAATGATGATTTTACCTCAATTTAGCTAGTTCTGTCGAGAAATTATAGAGTTAATTTTATTTGCTGCCATTGTATCGCCTTGTTTGGCAGCAAGTTTGTAATATTTAATAGCCTCTTCTTCTGATGGAGAAACGCCTCTTCCTTTTTGGTACATCATTCCGACAAAGTATTGAGCATCTGCATGGCCTTGATCAGCAGCGAGTTTAAAATATTTAAAAGCCTTTTGCTTTGATTGCATAACATTTTGTTCTTTATCATACATGACTCCAAGACGATATTGAGCATCTGCATGGCCTTGATCAGCTGCGAGTTTGTAATATTTAATAGCCTCTTGCTTTGATCGCTTAACACCTCGCCCATTTTTATACGTATCTCCGAGTTGATATTGAGCCTTTGCATGGCCTTGATCAGCAGCGAGTTTAAAATATTTAAAAGCCTCTTGCTCTGAATGTATAACGCCCCATCCATAAGCATACGCTAATCCAAGGCTATATTGAGCCATTACATGGCCTTGATCGGCAGCGAGTTTGTAATATTTAAAAGCCTCTTGCTCTGAATTTGTAACACAGCTTCCATAGCCATATATGATTCCAAGTTTATATTGGGCCATTGCATAGCCTTGTACGGCAGCGAGTTTAAAATATTTAAAAGCCTCTTGCTCTGAGCGTGTCACACCACAGCCTTCATCATACATGACTCCAAGTTGGCACTGAGCCGTTGCGTCGCCTTGATCAGCAGCGAATTTAAAATATTTAAAAGCCTCTTGCTTTGATTGTGTCACACCACAGCCTTCATCATACATCAATCCGAGTTTGTATTGAGCTTTTGCATCGCCTTGGTCTGCCAGATTTTTAGTCGGTAAAAATGGGGGAGAAGAAGAGTAAATAATTTTACATTTTTTACCGCTCCAAAAAGACTTCCAATCTTCCCGAGCACTTTCAGAAAAAAGCCCGACTTTTAAAGAAAATAGAGAATTGCAAAATGCACGGATTCCAACCCAAATTCTGCGCACTAGCGGATATGTTTTTTCAAAGCTTCCTAAAAGAATGTACGCTTTACCATTGATTATTTTATTTTGGCTTAATTTTGAATCCATGCTAGAAGAAAGGGCAGAGTAGTTGCTAGGAGCGTGGCCATTTATAAATTTTAATTGCATAAAATTCTCTTTTTTTTAGTTTATTAATAATATTTAATTAACTTTATAATATTTCAAATTTAATTGGGAAAATATTTACAAGGAAATTCAAATTTTTAATATTAAAATAATAAAATTTGTGCACCAACAATAAATTATTAAAATAATTTTTAGAAAAATTTTATTTATTTTCGGTAAAAATGCGGAAGAGAATGAGTAAAATTTTTGCTTCTTACGGTTCTCAAAAAAATTACAGACGTATCGAATATTTTCGGAATAATGGGCCCGAAGCTTAAAGAAAATAAAGTTTTAAAAATACACGTGTATTAATCCCAATTCTACGCATTAAAGGATGTGTTTTTTCAAATCTTCCTATAAGCTTATATGATTTGTAGCTTTATATATTTTAATTTGTTCTTCGAAGCTAAACAAAAAGGGAAATTAATTTATTTATTATAAATAATATTCCCTGTAAATATTTTACTAACATCCCTTTGTCTATTTTTTTTAATTTATTGAATTTGTTTTTATAATTTAAAATTTATATA
>NZ_BCPZ01000007.1:0-1680 GCF_001950615.1 Candidatus Protochlamydia sp. W-9 | reverse complement strand
CCATTTTGACCTCTCATGTCATATTAAACATTAGCTTGGGAAAACAAATGTTTTAAATGATGCAGAGGTCCTTTGTCATTTAAATTTTATTCTTCTTATTTATTATCAAAGAGATAAATTCAAAATTCAGGTTAATAAGACTTTCATTCTTTTCTAATGATTTCAAAAAAACTTAAACTTTAAAGTGATAAATTCTTAAAAGCTTTGTGCATTCTAAACACAATTCTAAGCTTTAAAGGATATGCTTTTTTCCAAATTTTTAAAAGACATGTATTTTAAACATTGTTTTATTTTTGGCTACTCTTAGAGCTTAAAAAAACAGATTATTTATGAGAAAAGTCGGCTATAAATTTTAATCGTAGATGATTTCCTTTTTAATTTATTAAAAGATAAATTTTGATTTTAAACTAATTTAGTTAGTTGTTTTGAGAAATAATAGAGTCAATTTTTATTGCTGCCTGAGCATTCCCTTGCTCAGCAGCAAGTTGATAATATCTCAGAGCTTCTTGACTAGATTGTTCAACTCCTAGCCCCTTTTTATACATAGTCCCAAGCTTGTATTGAGCACCTGCATGGCCTTGATCGGCAGCAAGTTTGTAATATTTAGCAGCTTCTTGATCAGATTGTGTGACGCTCAATCCATTGGCATACATAAACCCAAGAGCCCATTGAGCATCTGCCTCACCTTGATCGGCTGCAAATTTAAAGTATTTAGCGGCTTCTTGATCTGATTGTGTAATACCTCTTCCCTGGAAATACATAAATCCAAGGGCACATTGAGCAATTGCCTCACCTTGATCAGCAGCGAGTTTAAAATATTTAAAAGCTTCTTGGTCAGATTGTGGGACTCGTTTTCCTTTTGCATACATGAGTGCAAGATTATATTGAGCATTTACATCGCCTTGATCGGCAGCGAGTTTAAAATATTTAATAGCTTCTTGATTGGATTGCTCAACTCCTAACCCCTTTTTATACATAGTTCCAAGTTTGGATTGAGCATTTACATCGCCTTGATCGGCAGCGAGTTTAAAATATTTAAGAGTTTCTTGATTCGTTTGTGCAATATCATGGCTTTCTATAATGAGCTTAAGCTCACGCTGCGCTTCTGCATGGCCTTGATTGGCAGCAAGCTGAAAATATTTAGTAGCTTCTTGATTTGATTGGGAGATACCTCGACCCTTTTTATATCTAATTCCAATAATGAATTGAGCATCTGCATGGCCTTGATCAGCAGCGAATTTAAAATATTTAATAGCCTCTTGCTCTGAATACACAACGCCTCGCCCACTGATATACATGCATCCAAGGTTGTATTGAGCATCTGCATTCCCTTGCTCAGCAGCAAGTTTAAAATATTTAAAAGCTTCTGCATCTGATTGTGCGACAACTTGACCATTTTTATACATGAGTCCAAGCTCGCATTGGGCTTTTGGATTGTTCTGGTCTGCCAAAAGTTTAGTTGGTAAAAATGAGGGAGAAGAAGAGTAAATAATTTTACTTTTTTTACCGCTCCAAAAAGACTTCCAATCTTCTCGAACACTATCAGAAAAAAGCCCCAAGCCTAACGTACATAAAGTCTTAAAAGCTGCATATATTCCAATTCCAATTCTACGCTTTAAAGGGTATGTTTTTTCAAAGCTTCCTAAAAGGATATATGTTTTACCATTGTTTATTATACTT
>NZ_BCPZ01000006.1:0-145 GCF_001950615.1 Candidatus Protochlamydia sp. W-9 | reverse complement strand
GATTTGAGCATGAAATTTACGAATGCTGCCGAGAAACAACGGCTACTTATGCAGCCAAAAAATTTGGAATTAAGGATAAAACCGCTACGGAAATTTATCAAACTGTAGCAAAACGAAAACAAGAATTAAATCCCCTCCTCCCCAC
>NZ_BCPZ01000005.1:0-244 GCF_001950615.1 Candidatus Protochlamydia sp. W-9 | reverse complement strand
CAAAAATTTATAGAGACTTGGATTTGATTGAACGGGATTGTTTATGTACTTTCACGGAACCACTATCGTTTGCTGCACCATATCGGCATTATACAAATCGATTTGTGCATGAAATTTACGAATGCTGCCGAGAAACAACGGCTACTTATGCAGCCAAAAAATTTGGAATTAAGGATAAAACCGCTACGGAAATTTATCAAACTGTAGCAAAACGAAAACAAGAATTAAATCCCCTCCTCCCCAC
>NZ_BCPZ01000004.1:0-262 GCF_001950615.1 Candidatus Protochlamydia sp. W-9 | reverse complement strand
ATATTGAGCTTTTGCATCGCCTTGGTCTGCCAAAAGTTTAGTTGGTAAAAATGAGGGAGAAGAAGAGTAAATAATTTTACTTTTTTTACCGCTCCAAAAAGACTTCCAATCTTCTCGAACACTTTCAGAAAAAAGCCCCAAGCCTAACGTACATAAAGTCTTAAAAGCTGCATATATTCCAATTCCAATTCTACGCTTTAAAGGGTATGTTTTTTCAAAGCTTCCTAAAAGGATATATGTTTTACCATTGTTTATTATACTT
>NZ_BCPZ01000003.1:0-299 GCF_001950615.1 Candidatus Protochlamydia sp. W-9 | reverse complement strand
TGAGCCTATGAGTCGTGAAGAGGCAGGTCGCCGAGGAGCGGAAGCTCGTTGGGGAAAAGAACACGATGAGGATTATGATGGACGTAGAAGCCATCGAGGCAGATCTTCAGGGGATGAGCCTATGAGTCGTGAAGAAGCTGGTCGTCGAGGAGCGGAAGCTCGTTGGGGAAGAGAGCACGATGAGGATTATGATGGACGTAGAAGTCATCGAGGCAGATCTTCAGGTGATGAGCCTATGAGTCGTGAAGAGGCAGGTCGCCGAGGAGCGGAAGCTCGTTGGGGAAGAGAGCACGATGAGG
>NZ_BCPZ01000002.1:0-144 GCF_001950615.1 Candidatus Protochlamydia sp. W-9 | reverse complement strand
CCAAATGTGTTCCCAAAAACAAATGGATTAGACAAAAAGGAAAATTCGCAAAAAAACTTTTAGAAGACCTTTAAGTGAAGTGCTAACGATTTTGCTTCTCTTTCATCGTTTCAATGACAGAACATTTAAACACTTCTACTTAAA
>NZ_BCPZ01000001.1:0-28054 GCF_001950615.1 Candidatus Protochlamydia sp. W-9 | reverse complement strand
GAATAAGCAATGCACTCTGTAAAGAGAGTTAGAAACATAAAGAAAAGTTTTCCCTTCATTTAGATCCCTTTGGTTATTGAGACCAATATTATACACAGGATAAACTTTATTTACAACAAAAAATTGTTTTTTTTATATAAAATTTATTTAGAAGCTGTTTTTTTTAAGTTTTAAAAAAAATGATGTGAGACAAAAAATATGCAAGACTTGATGAATGAATTGATTCGCTCAGGAAATACAAAACGTCTCAGAAAGGCTTTAAAAGCCTTAACAGGGTATGAAATTGCCGAATTTTTGAATAATCAGCCTCAAAAATTTCAATTACGTATGTTCAAAGAGCTTCCTGAAAATTTAACATTCGAATGTTTTGATTATCTTTCTCAAGAAACACAGAACTTTCTTTTACATGCATTGCCTTCCTATCAAGCAGCCAAGCTTCTCAAATCTTTTGCACCTGATGACCGAACAGCTTTTCTAGAAGTTTTACCTAAAGAAACAGTAGATGAATTTGTCAAATTATTGCCTATTAGCGAGCGCTTGCTCACTTTAAAATTGTTAGGTTATCCAGAAAAGAGTATTGGGCGCTTAATGACAACAGATTATTTAGCTGTTTTACCGCATTGGACAATTGAAAAAGTTTTAGATCATATTAAAGAATATGGGCATGACAGTGAAACAATCGATTATATTTATGTGATTGATTACAAAGGTAGATTAATTGATGACATTAAGTTAAGAGATCTTCTTTTTATATCGCGGAATAAGCGAGTGGAAAGTATTTTAAATGGAAATGTGATTGCTCTTTCAGTTAAAGAAGATGAAGAAAGAGCTATTAATGTGTTCCGTATGCATGATCGCTCAGCTTTACCTGTCATTGACAATAAAGGAGTCTTATTAGGAATTGTGACAATTGATGACATTCTTCGCTTATCAGATGAAGAGGCAACTGAAGATATTCAAAAAATTGGGGGAATGGAAGCCTTAGACAAACCTTATATGCAGGCACCTTTTCTAGAATTAATTAAAAAAAGAGCTGGCTGGTTGGTCATTCTATTTTTAGGTGAAATGATGACTGCAACAGCACTAGGGTATTTCGAGAAAGAAATTGCTCAAGCAGTTGTTTTAGCTTTATTTTTACCTTTAGTGATTTCCAGCGGAGGAAATGCTGGTTCGCAAGCTGCGACATTAATTATTCGTGCGATGGCACTTGAAGAAGTTAAACTTAAAGATTGGTGGAAAATAGTTAAGCGAGAATGCGCTTCAGGAGTTGTTCTAGGGTTAATTCTAGGGTTAATTGGATTTTTAAGAGTCATTATTTGGAGTCAGTTTTCAAATATCTATGGAGATCATTGGTTTTTAATTGCTCTTACCATTTACTTTTCTTTAATCGGAGTGATCTTATGGGGAACTTTTTCTGGAGCTGTGCTTCCTTTAGTCTTGCGCTATTTTCGTTTTGATCCAGCCACCTCTTCAGCCCCTTTTATTGCAACAATGGTTGATGTTGTGGGACTAATCATTTATTTTATGGTTGCTATCTTTCTGTTGAAAGGAACGCTTTTATAGCCAATGCGCAATAATTAATTATCTCTGCCAAAAATTTTTATTTAGGCTAAGGAGTATTTGACGTACCTGCCTCATGATTTTTAAATTCTTTAAGTTATTTTAAAGGTTTAATTAGCAAATTTTCCGTATTTTAAACAAATAAAATTAATTCATTTTATTAAAAGACTTATCGTTAAATAATTTTTCTTTGTGTAATGAAACTTTTTTGCTAAAATATTCGATCTCTTGTCAAGAATAGGCAAAAAATCATTAATTAAGGATTTTTTATGGCTGTCAGTGTGTTTAATTTATTTTCGATTGGTATCGGACCTTCGAGTTCGCACACAGTTGGACCCATGCGCGCAGCGCGACAGTTTGTGGTCAATTTACAGTTAAACGATATGTTAGTGGATGTCCACAGAATAAAAATGGAGCTTTATGGTTCATTGGCTTTAACAGGAAAAGGACACTCCACAGATATTGCTGTTTTGCTTGGCGTAGAAGGAAATGCTCCGGAAGGAATCAATCCAAGAGATGTAGAGCCACGCATTAAATGGATTCGAGAAAATCGCAAAATCTCTTTACTTAATTCTCGATTGATTGAGTTTCAAGAAGAAGTTGATTTAATTTTCCATTCTGATAAACAGCTCCCTTTTCATCCCAATGGAATGCGATTTACAGCCTTTAATACCTGCCATCGAGAAATATCTCAAGAAGTTTTTTATTCTGTAGGCGGTGGCTTTATTGTCGATCATCATGCAGCCATGAAAGATGAAACGATTTGTCAAAATGATCATCATTTACCTTATCCTTTTAAAACGGCGGATGAATTATTACTTCTTTGTAAAAAACATAATTTTTCAATTGCTGAATTGATGTGGGAAAACGAAAAATCTTGGCGTACAGAAGAAGAAATTGAAATAGGACTTCTCAATATTTGGAATGTCATGCAGACTTGTGTAAAGCATGGCTGCGAAAAAGAAGGGGTATTACCTGGAGGGCTAAATGTTAAAAGACGCGCAGCAAGTATCTATCGATATTTACAAGAAGAAGAATTAAAACCTTTAGAAAAACGAGATCGTGCTGAAGTCATAGATTGGGTCAGTCTGTGGGCATTGGCTGTCAATGAAGAAAATGCAGCAGGAGGGCGTGTTGTCACAGCTCCAACGAACGGAGCAGCGGGAGTCATTCCCGCTGTGCTTCATTACTATGAAAAATTTATAAATAATTCAGATTCTAAAGGAATTATCACTTTTTTATTAGTGGCTGGAGCAATTGGAATTTTATATAAAGAAGGAGCTTCGATTTCAGCGGCAGAAATGGGGTGCATGGGAGAAGTTGGGGTCGCGTGTTCAATGGCAGCAGCTGGCCTTGCAGCCGCTCTTGGTGCAAGTAATGAACAAATTGAAAATGCAGCAGAAATCGGAATGGAACATAATTTGGGATTAACCTGTGATCCCATTAAAGGTTTAGTGCAAATTCCTTGTATTGAAAGAAATACAATGGGGGCTACTAAAGCGATTAATGCAGAAAGATTAGCTAGACTACACGGAGATGGTACGCACCGAGTGACTTTAGATCAAGTAATCGCCACAATGAAACAAACTGGCCATGATATGATGTCTATTTATAAAGAAACATCTCAAGGAGGGCTGGCTGTTAATGTACCAGAATGTTAGATTAAAGAAATAACTGCAAAAATAAACCTGTTTGAAAATCTAGTTGTTTTAGTCTTGTCATTGCCTTTTAATTTTTTCAATATTTTTAGGATTCCATGCAAAAAGTTGAAGAACGAGAAGCTATTACCCTTACTAATCAAGGTGAAAAAATTTTCGCTATTTTACACCGCCCTCTCAAAACTACTCCGGTTCCCGCTGTTGTCATTTGTTCTGGATTTGGAGGCACCAAAAGTGGTAAATTTCGACTTTTTGTTAATTTGGGTAAAGAATTAGCGAAGCAAGGAATTGCTGTTCTTCGGTTCGACTATCGAGGTGCTGGGGATAGTGAAGGGGAGTTTGAAGATCTCACTTTAGAAAGTAAACTAAGTGATACTTTAGTCTGTTTAAATTTTTTATCCAAGGATCCTCAAATTGATCTCAACCGTATAGGAATACTTGGACGCTCTTTAGGTGGGGCAATTGCTGTTTTAGCTGCTTGCGAATATCCTTCTATTAAAAGCTTGGCACTCTGGGCTCCTGTTTTCACAAGCGGACCATGGAAAAAATTATGGGACTTAATTCAATCTAATCCTTCTCTTTTAGCTACAAATGAAATTCTAAAACATCTGCCTTCACATACTCCCAATAAAGAGTTCTTAAAACAGTTTTTTGAGCTGAATATTGAGCAAAAACTAACACATATTAAGAACGTGCCTATTTTACATATTCATGGTGAAAAAGATCTTATTGTAGAGATTGAACATGCAAAAGCTTATAAAAATGCTCGAGAATCCATTGAAAATACTAAATTTATCTTGCTCCCGCAGTCTGATCATGATTTTTCGGATAAAAGTGAGCGAGAAAAGGCACTTCAGGAAACCTGTACTTGGTTTAAAGAAACTTTGTAAAATCTGATCAGGAGCATTGAGTTAGCAATGATTTCTTTTAGCCCGTTGCAAATTCACCGTTTAAAGTATCAACCTCAGCTTCCTCTCCTTTTGCAAGATTTAAGTGTAATTGCAGCAAATTTTGAAAAATCAATTTGTCTCTCTGATCCCGCTTTGCAAGAGCAGTTTCCAAAAACATTTCAGCAACCTATTATTACTTTTCGCCGCGGCAACAAAAAAGAAGCCACACCTTTAAAAGTAGGTGTCGTGTTATCTGGAGGTCAGGCTCCAGGAGGACATAATGTGATTGCCGGTTTATTTGATGCCTTAAAGCAAATTCATCCAGAAAGCATACTACTGGGTTTCCTTGACGGTCCTTTAGGAATATTGAAGAACACCTCTATCGAATTAACAAAAATGGTGATCGATTCTTATCGCAATCAAGGAGGATTCGATATGATCGGATCTGGGAGAACAAAAATCGAAACTCCCGCTCAATTAGAAGCAGCCATGTTAACTGTTCAAACTTTAGCACTGGACGGACTAGTCATTATTGGAGGAGACGATTCTAATACCAATGCAGCTATTTTAGCAGAATATTTTAAACAAGCTGGCGTAAAAACTTCTGTTATTGGAGTTCCAAAAACAATTGACGGAGACCTTAAAAATGAATTTATAGACATTTCATTTGGATTTGATACTGCTAGTAAAATATATGCGGAATGTATTGGAAATATTTTGAAAGATGCTTTATCAGCAAAAAAATATTATCATTTTATTAAATTGATGGGCCGCTCTGCTTCTCATCTTGCTCTCGAGTGCGCTTTATTGACACACCCTAATTTAGTTTTTATTAGTGAAGAAGTTGCTGAAAAGAAACAAACTCTTCAAGAAATTGTTGGGCAAATCACTACCATGATTTGTAAAAGAGCTGAAAAAAATCTTCACTACGGAGTGGTTTTAATACCGGAAGGTTTAATAGAATCTATCTCTGAAATTGGAGCGTTGATTCAGAAGCTCAATGAATTACTTTTTTTTCACTCAGAAAAAATCGAAGAATTATTAATACCGGAAGAAAAAGATAATTATATCATTTCTCAGCTTACTTCAAGCGAAGCAAAAACATTTTTAGCTCTCCCAAAAGATGTACGCGATCAACTTTTGTTAGAAAGAGACTCACATGGAAATGTACAAGTATCAAAAATAGAAACGGAACGCTTATTAATAAAGTTAGTAGAAAAAGAGCTAAAACGACTTAAGCAAGAAGGCATTTATAAAGGAAAATTTAGCCCTCAACCTCAATTTTGTGGTTATGAAGGACGATCTGGATTACCCAGTAACTTTGATTGCCAATATTGCTATGCGCTCGGATTTGTAGCTACTTTGTTAGTTCAATCCGGTGTTACGGGTTATATGAGTTGTCTAAAAAAATTATCAGAGCCTATTGAGAGATGGAGCCCTATGGGAGTGCCAATTTATCGAATGCTGCAGATAGAAAAAAGACAAGGTAAACAAAAATCTGTTATTCGAAAATTTCTTGTCGATTTGCAAGGACCGTTTTTTAAAAAGTATGCCTCGGTAAGAGATCAATGGCAAATTACTGATGACTATCGTTCGCCCGGCCCTATTCAATTTGAAGGACCTAAAAATCTGACTGAGGTGAAGCCTCTTTCGCTTTTGCTTTAAAAAAGTTTGGCAAAGAATTTTTAGAGCGCTATATAGAAATTAAATAAGTTTTGAAAGAAGTTTAACAAATTTGAACGGCATCTTTAGTTTTTTTGAGGCAATATGTATAAAAATGTGATCATGTCTATTTTTGCAATTTTGATGGTGGGAGTGATTTTTTTAGCTGCAAATATGAAAGATGCTTATAAAGTGCTTCCGGGGCCAACACAAAGCGAAAAAATTGTTTCTCCTTATGCAGAATGGAGAGAATTTACTTCTGAATCAGGAGATTTTAAAGTTTTATTTCCTTCTATGCCTCAATATGCTAAAGAAGCTGTGAATGTTCCTAATACAGATGTTAAACGTCGTTATGCGATGTATGCAGCTGAAAAAATTAATGGGACAGTTTTTATGATCAGTGTCATCACTTATCCCCAAGATTTCAATACAAACAATAAAAATACAATTGTTCGATCAGTTATTGATGAGTTAATTGCTAGTGATCCAGCTAACCATCTTTTAGAGCAAAGAGACGCCATTTTCCAAGAGCAGTCAGCTATTGATTTTCATCTTGTCAATAAAGAATTTGATATTGAAGGAAAGTCTTTTATGATAGATAAAACTGTTTATGTGTTAACTTACGTTGCTAGAAATAGAGATTATGATATAGCTGATTACAAACATTTTATTGAATCTTTTCGTCTCTTGTCTAAAATACCGTCTTAACATTGTAATAAAGAATTAACATCCTCTTATTTACAGGCGAAAGTTAATTTAAAAAAGCTGTAAAAAATAACAATTGAAAACTTAACCCTGAGATAAGTATTCTAGCAGTTAAGTAATTTTTATTGATTTTAATTGCATTGAATCTTATGGCACAAAAGCCCTCTTTTCATTCTTGTCAATTATGTGTCTCTTTAATTGGTCTTACCTGCGATGCGTTTATTGATCAAATTCAACAACTTCCTTCGCAAGTGGACTTAATTGAAATTCGATTAGATAAGCTGTTAAAAATTGATTTTGCAGAATTAGACATATTAAAAGAGATAGCTCATCGTCCTTTAATTTGGACACTTCGAAAAAAATCACAAGGAGGAAATTTTTTAGGAAATATTCAAAAACAGTTTTTAATCTTTAAAGAGTTGGCTACAAGACAGCCTGACTTTGTCGATATAGAAGCGGATATTCCTTTAGAATGGCTTCAAGAGCTTCAAAAAATTTCTCCTCAGACACAGTGGATTATTTCTTGGCACGAAGTGAAAGAGACACCTCATCTAAAAACCTGCTTAGATCAATTATATGCCTTGCCTGGAAATTATTATAAATTAGCTTGCTATACCCATTCTATCATTGATTCTCTCAAACTTCTTGAAATGGCTCAGCAAGAAAATAAACATGCGAGGCGCCTGTGTACAATCGGCCTCGGAATGAAGGGGCAGTGTACGCGAATTTTAGCTCCAGTAACAGGTCAACCATTTACATTTGCTTCTTTAAAAGAAGGTTTAGAATCTGCCCCTGGACAGATTTCATTTCAAACGCTTTTTCAAACCTATCGCTTTAAAAAACTTAGCCGGCAAACGGAAATTTTTGGTTTAATTGGACATCCAATCGATAAAAGTTTGAGTCATTTGACCCATAATGCTGTTTTAGATCATTTAAATCAGAATGCTGTTTATATTAAATTTGATGTCGAAGAGACGGAATTGGAGTTGTTTTTTCAGCATATCCAACATTTTTCTGTTCGTGGATTTAGCGTGACAATGCCTCATAAAGAACGAGTAAAAAAAATTCTTGCTTTGAATATGGATGATGAGAGTCATTTAGCTTGTAACACTCTTTTGTTCAGCTCTTCAATAATTAGCGGAACTAATACAGATGGAATCGGAGCTTTAAAAGCACTAAAAGTCGAGGACTTAAAAGATAAGAAAGTGATTTTACTTGGAGCAGGAGGAACCTCTCAGGCAATTGCTTATGAAGCAAAAAAAAGAGGAGCGGAAGTTACGATTTTAAATCGCACAGTTTTACGTGCTAAAGATGTTGCTGAAAAGCTTCAGGTAAAGTGGGGAGGCTTTGAACAACTTAAAGATGCTAAAAAAAATGAATGTGATATTCTAATTCAGACGACTTCAGTGGGGATGTCACCTCATGTGGATGCACTAGTTGTTTCGGCTGACTGGATTCCCCAGCAAATTACTGTTTTAGACGCGATTTCACACCCTTTCGAGACTCTTTTTTTGCAAAAAGCGCGTTTAAAAGGTTGCGAAATTCATCACGGGATCGAACTTTTTATCCATCAAGCTGCCTTTCAATTTGGTTTTTGGTTTAATAAACAGTTCGATCAAAAACTTATTGAACAAACAATACGAGAGGCACTTCCAATGCCATTTAATCAAAAAAAAGTGGCTGTTCAAAAAAGCACTTTAGCGGGAGAAATTCCTTTACCACCCTCGAAGTCTCATTCAATTAGAGCTATTTTATTAGGGGCAATGACTCAAGGCATTTCACGTGTTAAAAATTTATTAGATTCTCCCGATGTGGAACATGCTAAGCTGGCGGCTATAGCATTAGGAGCTAAAATTGAACAGATTCAAGATGAGTATTTAATTTCAGGTGTTGCTGGCCAACCTAAAACCCCTTCAGGGGTAATTGATGTTGGAAATTCAGGTCAAGTTCTAAGATTTGCGGGGGCATTTGCAGCCTTAAATCATGGATATACTATCATCACGGGCGATCATTCAATTTGTTCTAACCGTCCAGCACAACCACTTTTAGATGGGCTAAGATGTTTGGGAGCTTTTGCCAAATCAACAAGAGAGAATGGGTATGCCCCTTTAATTATCAAAGGACCTATTTATGAAGGAACAGCAGAATTAGAAGGACAGGATTCGCAACCAGTCTCTGCTCTATTGATGGCATCAGCATTTATTAATGGCACAACAGAAATTTTCGTTAAATATCCAGGTGAAAAACCTTGGATTGACCTCACTCTTCACTGGTTAAACCGTCTAGGAGTTTCTTATATTAATCAAAACTATGAATATTTTAAGATTGAAGGAATCCAACAGAGACCTCATTTTGAGGTAAATATTCCAGGCGATTTGAGTGCTGCCGCCTTTCCTGTAGCAGCAGCTATTTTAACTCAATCAAAAATCACTTTGTATAACGTTGATATGAGTGATGTACAAGGAGATAAACAAGTAATACATGTTCTCCAAGAAATGGGAGCTGATATTCAGATTGATCAGGCAAATCACACGTTAACAGTTTTACCAGGGGCTTTATTGAAGGGAATAACTATCGACGTCAACCCCTTTATTGATGCTGTTCCTATTTTAGCTGTTCTTGCTTGTTTCGCAAAAGGGGAGACCCATTTAATCAATGCAGCAATTGCTCGACAAAAAGAAAGTAATCGATTGAGCTGTATCACTATTGAGTTAAAAAAAATGGGGGCGCAAATTATGGAAACAGATGATGGGTTACTGATTCGTAACTCTAATTTGCGAGGGGCCATTGTTGAGAGTTATGATGATCATCGTCTAGCAATGGCTTTAATCGTAGCCGGGCTGGCTAGCGAGGGCATTACTGAAGTGAAAGGGATTGATTGCATCAAAAAGAGTTTTCCCAACTTTATTCAAGATTTAAAAAAACTAGGGGCTCGGTTTTCATGATTTTTAAAAGAAGCGTTGCTTTGATTGGCCTACCTTTGTGTGGAAAAACAACATGTGGGCAATGGCTGGCTAAAAAATTTGAGTGTGCCTTTATTGATACAGACTGGCTAATTCAGCAAAAACATCCTACGTTAACATGTCGAAAAATTTTTCAATTATTTGGGCAGGCTTATTTTCGTTCTTTAGAAAGGGATGTCATTGATGATTTAAAGCCAACTAAACAGGCGATTATTGCAACCGGAGGTGGGGTGATTTATAATGATCAAAATCGAAATGCGCTAAAAAAATATTGTCGGTTAATTTATTTGAAACTTTCTTTTTCAAACTGGAAAGAGCGTATTTTTAGTCAAACTGAGTTACCAGCCTATATTTCTCAAGAACAATCTTCGGATGTATCTTTGAAAAAACTCTATGCACGCAGAACGTTAATTTATGAAAATTGGGCAGATCAAACTATTGATATGAACGGTTCTATGAACAACGATTTTTCTGTTGATTTACTCATGAGCCTTCAATTCGTTAAAGAGGAAAATAATGGCATCTAACAGTTTTGGTCATTTATTTAAAATGACGACTTGGGGAGAATCTCATGGAAAAGCGATGGGCGTTGTGATTGATGGCTGTCCCTCTGGAATTTTTCTAACTGAGCAGGACATTAATCAAGAGCTATATTGGAGGAAACCTGGCCGCAATGAACTAACTTCACCAAGACTAGAAGAAGATCAAGTAGAAATCTTATCGGGTTTATTCAATGGACAAACAACTGGAGCTCCTATCTCTTTGATCATTTGGAATAAAGATGTAAATTCCAGCGCTTATGAAGGAATGCATACCCTTTTTCGCCCAGGCCATGCAAATTATACCTATTCAAATAAATACGGGATTTTTGATTATCGAGGAGGTGGCCGAGCGTCAGCAAGAGAGACTGTTTGCCGTGTCGCTGCTGGAGCCATTGCAAAGAAAATATTATCAGACGTTGGGGTTTTAGTGGTTGCTTATCTTTATTCCATAGGAGAAATAGAGGGAAAAATTGAATTATCAGACCATGTAAATAACGTGCCTTTATTGCATCAAACCATTCGCAATAGTTCCCTTTTTTCTCCCTCACCAGCTGCTGAAAAAATGAAAGGAGTTTTGGAGGAAGCCAGAAAAGAGGGGGATTCTGTAGGAGGGGTTGTTAAAGCAATGGCTTTTAATGTTCCTTGTGGATGGGGTGACCCTGTTTACGAAAAATTAGAGGCAAATTTGGCAAAAGCTATGCTGTCTATTCCAGCTTCTAAAGGATTTGAGATAGGAGAGGGATTCAAGGCTTCTCAGATGAGAGGTTCTGAACATAATGATTTATTTGGAATCCAAAATGCTCAAATTTCTTTTGCAACTAACCATGCTGGAGGAACTTTGGGAGGAATTTCAACAGGGGAGCCTATCATCATTAAAGTCCCTTTTAAGCCAACTTCAAGCATAAATAAGGTGCAGACTTCTTTGAATGAGAAAGGTGAAATTTGTGATTATCGTTTACCCACTGGATCTCGTCACGATCCTTGCGTTGCCATTCGCGCTGTTCCTGTTGTTGAGGCTATGATGGCATTAGTATTAGTTGATGCTTTTTTGATGAGCAAATTTTGTCAGCTAAATTGAAATTTTGAGCAATAGATGTTCTTTATTCTATCTATTTTTAATTAAATAGATAGATATTTTAAAATTTTTATTGTAAAAAACTTATAAAGTTAAGCCAATTTATACTATTTTTTTATTAATTGATTTAAGATGATTCATTGCTTATCCCTAATTTATTTACCCATGCCTTTTTATGCTTCGAATGTTTGTTTTAAACGCCTCAAAATAACAAAACTTACTTGGCCGTCTTAAAATCAACAATTCTGTTTGAAAAATCGACTGGGAAAATAACAAAATTTTTTAGTCATTCGCGGAATTCTTATGAAAAAAAATCCTTCTGTGTGTTTTATTTTATTTTTAAGCTTATTTTGCTGTGGACAAATGATTTCGGCAGCTACCTTACATACAATTTTAGTGGCTGATACGATTCATGACATCAATTCCATTACGGTCCCAGATTTGGCAAGGTGGCAAAAAGAACTGCAGATGATTGCTCAATCTACGCATATGATTTTAAAAGAAATAATTTTTGAAGGGAAACGATTCCGCAAACAACTCATTGTTGATTATTTAAAAAATTTTTCCGTTAATCATGACGACGCCGTAGTGTTCATTTTCTCTGGACATGGTTATCGAACGCGAGACAAAAAATCACCTTGGCCTTTTTTAATATTTGAGCTTGATAAGCATGGAATGGATTTAAAATGGATTGACGAAACCATTCGGTCTAAAAAACCCCGCTTTTCTTTAGTTTTAGGGGATTGTTGCAATAATTACATTGAAAAAGGTTTTTTAGGTGAGAATAAAAATATCTTTGTGAATTTACGTTTAGTAGAAACAAATCCTTCTGGTTACAACCAGTTATTTTGCCGAGCAAAAGGGCATATTATTGTTTGTAGCTGCAGTCCAGGAAATTTCTCTTACGGATCCCCTTTTGGGGGATTATATTCACAGTGTTTTCTCGTTAGCTTAAACAGAGAAATATCTCAAAAATTTCCTAGTTGGAAAAAAGTTTTAGAAAGAGCCAATGGTTACATTCAACAAGTGCAAATACCTGTTTGTGAAATCAACCATTGATAACAAATTCTTGATAAATTAAATTTTTATTTTTCTTATCAAGGAGTACTTATGCGAAATACCACAAACTTTTTTTACAAAATTTGCTTTTTTGCCCTACTGTTTTCTGCAACTGCGATTGCTCAAACACAAACGATAACAGGGTCGACTCGCCTCGAGCCTTTAAACCCCATTCCCATAACGCCTACTGTTAATCCCACTCTTTCTTCTTTAAAACCCGTTGCTTCACCTCCAGCTTTAGTTCCTCAGCAAGCCACTTATTTACATCCTGGCATTCTCGTGTTTAGAAATAATACGTGGGAGGGTGGAGATCATCTTCTAAATGTGTCTAGCAATATCGGTGTTTATGTTTCTATTATCAAACCTGAGTCAGATCCTTTAGCTATCTCGGAGGAAAGTTTAAAAAATATCGTTGATCAAATCTTTAAAAAATTTAACATTAATCCTGTGACTTTAGCTGCTCCCGGGCATCCCCCTTTACCAGCTTTTCAAATTCAAATATTAGCTTATCCGATAGATAAAGGTTATGTTGTGACTTGTGAAGGAAGATTATTTGAATCAGTAAGTTTGCAACGGTTTGTTTTAGATCCTGCCATGGCATTTCAAGCTATTACTTGGGAAAAGAAAGGATTGCATGTCGGTCCGACGGATAAAATCATAGAGCAAATCCAAACAAATGTGGCTGAAATTGCTCAGTCATTTGGAGAGAGGTTTGATGCTTTTGAGCGACGTAAAAAAGATTTGAGTCGCTAAATTTATTTCTCATATGAATAAAATTAGAATTTTTATTTAATTAAATATTGCAAATTAAACTTATATTTAAATATAATTTCTAATTAAATTATTATAAAAAATAAATGAGGTAATTAATGTTTAACCGTCTTCCTTCTGATTTTCCTGAAAGCTTGTTAAAAAGTGGTGTAATTACTTTTGCCATTGATGCACTTATTTATGGCAATGCCGAACAAGCACTAGCTGTTAGTGGCACTGCAGTTGCTGCAACGTTAATTAGTGCACTAACTACTCCCTTATTTCGCAAAATGTTTGCTGCTGAGCAACATGCAACTGTGACATGGTACCATTCAGCGGTTCAAATAGCGACAAGCATTGCTTTAAGCCAGGTGTTAATTAATACTTTTTCTCATTATCGAGTCAATCTATTATCAGGCGCTATTTTAGCCATTGGAATAAGTTTAGCCGTAGATGGTTTCAAAAATCGCAACCTAAACCATAATATTTCTGTGATCATGGTTTAATAAAAGGGGGCGATGCTTATTGCATTGGCTCCCTCAAAACTTATGGCAATTAGTTTGAATCTATTGTCTCATCTTATGTAAAAATTTTGGATCGTCGTCCTACAAACATACTATCGCGACACCGAAAATCCAAGTTAATTTCTTTAAAGGACAAAATCTTGTCTGCTAATGATGTAATTTTTTTTATCATTTTTCCAAATCTTTTTAAAATCTTCTAAATTAGCAGTGTTAATGTGATTCCAGGTTAAATTTAAATTTTATTAACCTGAATTTTAGATTTTTAGGCTGCCATTGACAACAGGCGATGTTGTTCTGCTAATTTTATAGATGGCTTTTTAGGTTGGTGAGTATAAGTGGAAAATCCTAGGCAATCGATTAATTAAAAATTTTTCGGCGTTTCTTAGTGTGATTGTTCAATCTGAGAAATATTTTTTAATGGATTGTTTACCGTTTCAATGATAGCTCGTTTTCTAAGAATTTTGTCTGTCAACTTCATCAGCTCCTGCTTCCTATTCGAACTTATAATCGTCAATTGTCCAAGACCTTGTTAAAAAAGCCTCTTTGAAAGTGCTTTCGAAATCACTCCCTTATCGCCAAATGACTTCCCAAAAATCCCTTTTGGTAAGGCTTCGGCAACGTAAGACATCAGCAACATTTCCAAAGTTAAGCTGAAAAGCCAAAATTCAGATTACTATTGCAATGATTTTTAGCTATATGTAATTTTGTTAAAATATCTATCAATTAAAATTTAGTTAACTCATTTGGATGGTCATTTTGAATATTCCTACTCTAAACTATAGTTATCTTGTCAATACAATGACCACTTCTGACTATCAATCTCAAGAAATTAGCGATCTTTCTAGAGAGGAAGATAACCCCTTAGGCAATTCTTTGGCTAATCTAGAAGAAACTAGTGCACCAACGATTCAAGTTCACGATTTTTCATCTTCATCTGAAGAATTTCAACTAAGCTTTCAAGAGGGGACCTCTTTGACTATTTCTCATTCTCAGTTAGCTATGTTAAGGGAAAAATCCCTTTATTTTAAAACTCTTTGGTCGGGAAATTTTCAAGAAACCCTTCAACATCCTCTGGCTTTGACACAAAAGGAGTTTATGCAGCTGCTTAATTGGGTCATGGACGCTAACGTTAAAGTTTCTTTGGAAGAGATCACTTCTGCCATTCAACTAGCCGATTATTATGAACTGATAGAAGTAGTGAAGAATTTAGAAGAGCAGTTAATTGATGGGTACAAATCACAAAGACTTGAACCCTTTAGCTCGACTAAAGAGAGTTTAGTTGGATTAAAAGAGCTTTTAAATTTCGCACGGCAATATCGATTAAACAATTTGAAAAACTATTTAGAATTTACTGTTGTGAGCACCTTGTTAAATCAGACTTCTCAGTTAACGGAATTTCAAAGAATTATAAATCACTTCGCAAATGAGATAGAAGTACTTGATTTTTCAAGGAACGCTTATTTAACTAATACTCATCTGTTAGCGTTAAAAAATTGTAAAAATTTAAAAGTGCTTCACCTTCAAGCGTACCACAATTTTACTGATGCAGGATTAGCACATTTGACACCCTTAGTGGCTTTGCAGCATCTAAATCTAAGCGGGTGCTGGCAACTCACCGATGCAGGATTGGCGCATTTGACACCCTTAGTGGCTTTACAACATTTAAATTTGAGTGAATGCGATAACTTCACGGACGCTGGATTAGCGCATTTGACACCCTTAGTGGCTTTGCAGCATTTAGATTTGAGAGGATGCGATAACCTCACGGATGCCGGATTAGCGCATTTGAGGCCCTTAGTCGCTTTGCAGTGTTTATTTCTGGGTGAATGCGATAAGTTCACGAATGATGGATTAGTGCGTTTTAAATTCTCAACAGGTAAACGACATTTGGATCTGCATTGGTACACCAGATGGGGTGGATACATCTGATGTCTTTCCATTGCCATAACTAGATTGAAAACTTCTAAGAGGAATCATATGAACGTTTTTGTGTTTATATTATTTATTATAAAAAATGGTAATTTTATATAAAATTTTCTGTTATTAATTAAATACTATTTATTAGTTATTATTTACAAACAGATGTATTATTGGTAATCGAAGAATGGGGACGATCTCTAAGCAAAGAGAGTTGATTAGTCAAGTCTATCATCTCTATGGCTGTTTGAACGGCTTCCCGTCCTTTATTTCCCATTTTCACTCCTGAACGTTCCATGGCTTGTTCTACCGTATCCGTCGTTAAAATTCCAAATACAACCGGAAGATTAATTTCTAAAGAAACATTCAGAATTCCTGCAGCAGATTGGCTAGCAACATAGTCAAAATGGGGGGTGGTCCCACGAATAATAGCGCCCAAACAAATAATGGCATCAAATTCTCCTGAAAGGGCCATTTGTTTTGCAATTAAAGGAATTTCAAAAGCACCTGGTACCCAAGCAACAGGAAGGTTTTGTGTTGATATTCCATATCTTTCTAATTCATCTAAGGACCCCTCAAGAAGATTTTTGGTTATGGCTTCGTTAAAACGAGAAATAACAATTCCAATACGAGCTTTTGAAATATTTAATTTACCCTTATATTCTTTCATCTAATGATTCCTGTTTATTTAAAGAAAAAGTTAGGTCGAATGATGAATTTCTAATTTATCTTCACTCAAGTCAATCAAATGACCAAGTTTGTCTTTTTTAGTTTGTAAATAATGTTTATTCTCTTTTGTTACACAAACAGGTAAAGGTACCCTTTCAGTAATTTCTAAATCATAACCTGTTAACCCATTATATTTTGCTAAATTATTTGTCATTAATCGAATTGTCGATAACCCTAAATCAACTAAAATTTGGGCTCCTATTCCATATTCGCGAGAATCAATTGGAAAACCTAGTTCAAGATTAGCTTCTAATGTGTCTTTCCCTTGATCTTGAAGATTGTAAGCTTTTAATTTATGACCAATTCCAATTCCTCTTCCTTCATGCCCTCGTAAATAAATAATCACTCCTCGTCCTTCTTGCTCTATTTTTTCCATGGCAAGTTTTAACTGGGAGCCACAATCGCATCGTTTAGAACCAAAAACATCGCCAGTTAAGCATTCCGAATGCATTCTTACAAGAATGTTTTTTTGATTTTTTATTTCGCCTTTCACTAATGCCATATGTTGAATTCCATCTAATTGTGATTCATAAACATAAGCGTTAAAATCTCCAAATGGAGTAGGAATAAGGGATTGTGAAAAACAGCTCACTAATTTCTCATGCCTTCTTCTAAAACGAATGAGCTCTGCAATCGTAATAATGGGAATTTGATGAAGGTCGGAAAATTTCTCCAGTTCTGGTAAACGCATCATGGAACCATCTTCATTGATAAGTTCTGCAAGAATACCTGCCGGATAAAGTTTGGCTAAGTTTGTCAGATCAACAGCAGCTTCTGTGTGACCTGCCCTTTTTAGAACGCCCCCTTCTTTGTAACGAAGAGGGAAGATATGCCCCGGGCGGCCTAAATCTTCTGGTTTTGTATGAGGGTGAATGAGAGATAAAATTGTTTTAGTTCTATCTTCAGCCGAAACACCAGTTGTTACACCTTGATGCAAATAATCAACAGAGACTGTAAAAGCTGTTTGTTTGCGATCTGTATTATCTGTAACCATTGGAGGGAGTTTTAATTCATCTAGACGTTGTCCTTTCATAGCTAAGCAGATAATGCCTGTAGTATGCCTAATCATAAATCCCAATGAACTTGGATGTGCTTTTTCTGCAGCTAAAATCAAATCTCCTTCATTTTCTCGGTTTTCATCGTCAACAACAATAACAAATTTTCCTTCTTTTAAGGCTAAAAGCGCATCTTCTAATCGATAGGTTTTCATGAATTCATTATCCTTGGTTGTGGTAGGGAGTTATCAATTTTTCAATATATTTAGCCATTAAATCTACTTCTACATTAACTAAATCACCTTTTCCTTTTCTTCCCAATATTGTGCATTGACCCGTATGTGGAATCATAGCAAAGGAAAAATGGCTTGCACCGATTTCAGCAATAGTTAAGCTAACACCATCTATAGTAATAGAACCTTTATGAACAACGTAGCGCAAGAGGGGAGGAGAAAATTCGATTGTTACCCAGTAAGACCCCCCTTCTAAGGTTGAATAGGAAATAATGCGTCCTACATCGTCAATATGGCCTTGTACAAGATGGCCTCCTAAGCGGTCGCTATATTTAATGGCTCTTTCGAGGTTTACAAAATCCCCTATCGATAAGTGATGAAAATAAGTTCGTTGCAGGGTTTCCGCGACTAAATCACAAGAAAATGACTGATTGAAATACTCTACAACAGTTAGACAACAACCACTAACGTTAATTGAGTCTCCAATTTTAATATCTTCTAAAATTTTTGATGCTTCAATCTGAAAACGAATTCCATCACCCCATTTTTCAATCTTTGTGAGACATCCCACTTCCTCTACTAATCCAGTAAACATAAATTCCTTTTAAGCTTGTATCATTTTTTTTTGGCAGATGGGGCAAATGTGTGTACTTCGCTGCGCGACAATTAGCTTTTCAATTAAATGACCACATCGAGGACAAGGATGTCCAGTTTTTCGAAAGACATTTAAAAGAGTTTGGTGTTCTCCTTTTGAACCATCTAAGCGATAATAGTGCGTTTGCCCAGATCCAAGCGTTGTTCCTCTTGCTTGGATCCCTTTTTCAAGGACATATTTAATGCTATGATAAAGAATCTTTAGGTGACTTAGATTTAATTGATTGGCGGGAATTAAAGGATGTAGTTTTGCTTCCCACAAAGCTTCATCCACATAAATATTACCAAGACCTACAATGAAACTTTGGTCTAGCAGTAAGGTTTTTAATAAAGTTTTTCGATTTTTCATCATATGTTCAAATAGTTCGAATGTAAAAGAGGAAAGTAAAGGTTCGGGACCTAAGTGTCCTATAATTTCCTCTAAATCAGAAACTAAATACCAACGACCAAATTTACGTGTATCATGAAAACGAAGCTGATCGTCATTTTCAAAATTAAATTGTATTCGAACGTAAGGGGAGATTGGGGTTTGACTTGTAACAAATTGAAAATGGCCTGTCATTCTTAAATGAACAATAAGAAACATCTGATTGGAAAGATGAAAAATGATGTATTTACCTCTTCTGTCAACATTTTGGATAGATTGACCTTGGACTTGCTGACAGAAAATTTCAGGTGCAGGTATTGCAAGCGTTTTAGGCCAAAAAATTTCTGTAGAAATAATTTTTTTACCAATGAGCCTACTTTGTTTCAAGTCTTGGACAATGGTATGGACTTCGGGGAGTTCAGGCATAGTTAATTCATTTTAGTTACAATCATTTTTAATCATTGATTAGCTGCAAAATAGAATTTAATTACAAAGGAAATTTTGCCCAATTAGGGATTTAGGGCATCTTTTATAAATTGTATCATTTTAAGAAAAAGACTTCTTTCAAAAGTTGATTTTTTTAATATTTTAAATATTATGTGAATCTTTTGACATTATTCTAGACTAAAAAGAAAAAAATGATACAATTTAATCAGTACATGAGTTGAGGTAGTTCAGTCAATTATCACATACCCTTTACGCATACGGTTTGTATAGCGCAAAGAGGTTCACAGTATACTTTTTGAGCCCTATTAGAATTGATAGCGATGTCGCATCTTTCCCAATGGATCTATTAAGCTCAGTATAAGATAACTTGTTTCCCCCTTGCTTATACTTCTGCAGTAAAGGCTTTTGCCAAGGCAAAAAGGCATGTCCTTGTTCAGAGTCGAGGGGAGCTGAATAAGCACTAGTTAGACCCCTTGTTAACTAAATCCTATGGAGAATTATATGAAGAAAATATTTGTTGGTAACCTTTCTTGGAAAACATCGGAAGAGCAGCTTAAAGCTCATTTCGAAGCTTTCGGTAAAGTTGTTAGCGCCAAGATCGTTACTGATCAAATGACAGGCAAATCTAAAGGCTTCGGCTTTGTAGAAATGGAAAGTGCAAACGATGCAGAAAATGCTATTCGCGAATTAAATGGCAAGCCTTTAGTTGATCGTAGTTTGCGTGTAAGCTTAGCGCAAGAAAGAGATCGTAGCGAAAGAAGAGAGCCACGTTCTTTCGGTGGTGGAGATAGAGACAGATCTTCTTTCGGCGGCGACAGACGTTCTAATTACCGTTCGTAATTCAACAACTCTGACTAATCAACTCATATAGATTAGAAAAGGCAAAAGCAATAAACTTTTGCCTTTTTTATTGAGCTAAACTTAAATTAATTTTAATAGAACGTTTATTCTATTACATAAGAAAAAACAAGAACATTTTGTTTTTAAGTAAAATCAATACTTAATTTTAATAGATTCTAAAAAAATTAGATGTGTGGATGCAAATTCGCCTGGCCCGGTTTTTTATTTTACAAATTTATCTAAAAAGTTAGAAACTCCTTTTTCCACTTCTTTTATAAGGCCTTTAGGATTCAAATCAAATAATTTTTTGTTTTCATCGTCAGACAAATTCTGATTGTTATTTGTTTTTGCTTCATTAAAATCTTTTTCCCAAGGGAAAGGAGTAGTGGTGGGAGCAGGTGGTGTTGCATCGAGAAGATTAGACATAGCAGCGTCTAATACGTTTCCAAGTAATTTAGCTTTTGGATCCCCATTCAACTGTGCAACTAAAGCGCTGATTCTACCTGCCGCTCGCTTTTTATCAATTTCAACGCTTCCTTTTCTTCCTTTTATAGGAATTTGTAATAAATAATTATCTTCCAATCCAGGAATGTTGAAAGCAAACTTTAAGGCTTGCGCACTTAATCCTAATACTAAGTTCATTTTCTCGTGTGTTAAATCAATTTCTCCCCAGCTTGCTAGGTGATATTGGTTGCCAACTAGAAAATCTAATCTTTTTAAATTTAAAATTCCTTTATTTAATTTAAAATAAAGAGGAGTAAACCAAATGGTAAAGGGATTTTCTAAAATAGGTCGAATTAAATCTAAAGTATTTTTTAATTCACCTTCGTTGCGAAAACTAATTTTCCCTAGCTCCACAGATCCTTTTTCAATAGAAATTTTATTCACATCAAAGGGGAATAGAGGACAAGCAAAACCAGTAGGGGCAATCTGTAATTTAATGGGATTTTGGGCTTTAATAGCAGAGCTTAGTAAAGGCATACTGTCTTCTAAAAGAGTTTGACTAAGCAGAGGAGTCACTTGTATTTCCCAATTAAATGAATCTAATAAAGTGAGGGTTCCCTGATTCAATAATCCATTCAATTTCACATGTCCGTTTGATCCCTTAAGATCAAGTTGAAGAGGGCCTGTTAAGTGTTTGAGATCACACAAAATCTTTGCGTCAATATGTTCCCCAACAAGGGCATTTAAACGCTGGTACTGCTTATCATTTAGGAATAACAACGTTTGAATCCATAATGAAGGAAGTTTTCGAGCTTTGAGCTGAGATTGAATGTTAATTTCCTGCCAATTTTTTAACTTTCCTTCTGAAGTAAATAATTGACTAATTTTTCCATCTATTGCGACAGAAGAATCGGAAGAAGTAGAGGTTAAATTAATATCAATGCTTTCAATGAGATCTCGACTTTTAACTTGTCCTTGGACGGAAAAAGGGAGAAGTGTAGGATGTTCTTTCCACTTAATAGGTGTTGTAGTGAATTCAAAATCAATCATTCCTTTTTTTAAATTTTCTGAGGTACAGCAAGGAAAAGGAATTAATAAATGGCTAAGGTTTCCTTTAAGTGTGACAGGACCCGACAAAGTTAAGGGGGTCATTTTGTCAGAAGAAAAAATAGTTTGGAGATGTTGGTAAGCTTCCGGTGTTATTGTCCAGCGTATTTCTCCTGAAGGATTAGCTGATTCATATAAAGTAATAAATTTATCAATTCTCAAGCGTGCTTTTGCATGCAATTTATCACTATCAAAGAAGAGATCCCAATAAGTCGGTATTTGGCGATCCGGAGCAATGAGTGTCTTAAAATCTATATCCAACTGAGGCCCAATTAGTGGAGTTAAATCCCTGAGATTGAGAAGAGCACTGAAAAATTTGGTGGATAGGCATCTAATATCCGTTGTAATATCTGTTGAAGAATGATTTAAATCAATTTCAAAGTTGGGGGATAACCAGTTATTCACAATAATTTTTGCATCGATTTGACTGTTTCTTTGTTTTTGACCCTCAGTATATGCTAATCCCTCTAAATCAAACTGAGCAATATTTTTCATCGCCTGCAAAGAATAAACAACTTGCAACTGCTCAAGTGTTAATAATGTTCCCTGTTTTTTTTCTTCTGTCTCAATGCGATCGATGCTAAGCTTACCGTTTAACAATAGACTACTTAGATTCTTTGATTCGAGATTGACTTGAGTTGGTTCCGCAGTTAATTGAATAAAAGAAGGTTTTTTAAGTTTCGGTAAACCAAGCTGAAAAGCTGCACTTAGTTCTTGAGAAGCCTCCGGCACTAACAAATAATTAATCTGTAAGGGTTTTGTTAAAGCAAGCACCTCATTCATCAGGCTTCCTTCAATTTCAGCCTTAAAGTTTGAATTTTGCATTTGAAGTAATAAAAATGGAAAATTAAGATGTTTATGGCTTTCCATTTGTGCAAGAGTATATAGATTAAATTGCACAGGTCTGTTTAAGAGGGGAGAGTAAAACCCATCGTTTTTTAAAAAAGAAAGTTGCGATGATAAGTGAGTTTGAAATGTAGAGAAATTATCGCCATCTATTTTTAATTGAATGTCTTTTAATTGCACGGTTCCTAAATCAGTAAGATAAGAAAGTTGGATCAATTTTATCGTTGATTCTAATTGTAAGCGGCTATTTGTTTGACCATTTAACGGAATATGCAATTTGTTAATTGTAATTAAAACTGGGCAGGGTTGATCTAGAGCAAATTGTTCTGAAGAAAACATTGATTTCAAACAATCTGAAGGAAAAATCCAACTTAAATTTAAAGGCGAGATTAGCTTAATCTCCTTTCCAATTTTAAATTGTGCTTGATTAAGAACTATTTGCGGAGTTTGTATAGATAAAGATAAAGAAAATTCACCTTCATTTTTTGCTTTAATTGAAAATTGAAGGTCGGCAAAGGAACCTGCTTGTTTGATTAATTCTGGGTGGTTTTCTAAAAAAGGAACTAATTTTAAAGGAAAATTAGAAATCTTTAAGGAAGATTCCATTTCTTTTTTTAGTTCAGTTTGTAAATCCTGCCAATTTTCTGGTTTAACGACTACGGTTTCAAAACGGAGATCGAATTTTTCTTGTTCGAGTTGTCCTTGACCAATTAATTGTAAATTCGCCGTTGGGGCACAAAGGGTGGATTCTAGAGCTGTTTTTAAAGAAAAAACTTTAATTTCTCCAATTGAAGGCAATTCTAAAAAAATGGTGGGAATTTCTGCTTGGGTTTTAAAAGCTATTTGGCATGGATCGATAATGCTATTGGAATCAAAAAAAGTAAGGGGGAGATGAAAATCATAAACTAATAGCTTTAGTTGCGATGATTCAAGGAGTTGAAAATAATGAGGTGTAAAAAGGTTGATAGATTCGGGTCTTAGATTGAGAGTGAATCGACCAGGTTCTCGAAAACTGAAGACTCCTTTAGAAATTTTTCCTTTGACATCTCCTTGCATTTGAGGTGATAAAGCATTCAAATGAAATGCTAGTCCTTCAGAGCTCGGTTCTTTATTAATTTGTAAATTGAGACGATCTCCAAATAAAGAATAAAAAACTGTATTTAAGCTGGGCATTTTTAATGCTATAAAGCGATCTAATAACTCAACTGGGAAATTAACAATTTTTGCATATATATGAGCATCTTTGCTTCCATCTATAGTTAAATAATTTTGAGCATTAATAGATAAATTTTCCCAGTTACTGGCTTTAAGTCCAGGTAATGTGATGTCAATTTCAAAATTTCCTGAAAGATTTTCTTGTTTGGTATTACCCTTCAGATGAGCAGCTAAAGGTTTTCCTTTAGAGAAAAAAGAAATTGTTCCATTCACATCAGAAAGTAAGATTGTTGTTGGTGGCAAAGGTGCATATTCTACATGGCGGTCATAACCAAATGCTCTTTGAAGATTACTATCTCCCTTATTATCAGTGACAATTGCCACATTTAATTCTTGTAAATGGGTTTCTCCTAAATCTGTGCTTCCAAGTAAAAATTGCCAGAAAGCAGCATCGGTAGAAAATTTTTCAATTCCGATAACAGAGCGACCTTCTGGATCTTTAAGCAATATTCCTTCAATGATTTGCCCTTTTCCCCACCGCAAATTTAAAGAACTTATTTCAATTTGGCCAGGAATCGAACGATTGATCCAAGTAACAACCTGTTTTTTACCCCAGTCAGAACTTATAATGGAAGGCAAAGTGATTAACCCAATTCCGAGAAGAATGCAAAAAAACAATAATAGATACGATAAACGATATGAAAAAAAAGAGCGCATGAACTGTAGCCTTATAAAGTTTTACCTTTTATTACAGGTAAATTTAAAAAATGGACTTTGGCTAAGTTGCTATTCTTTACCGTCTTTGAAATATATTCTAACGTTCGTGTATGTACAGATGAAATGCTTAACAACTCCAAATCTAGATTGTCAGCTTAGCCAAAATTTTAGTTTTCGAATCCACTTATGTATAAAAACAATTTTTTCTCTTCGAGAGAAGCTATAAGATAATTTACAAAATCTTAAATGTCAATCGATGTTAAGATTTGATTAACTATTTATTTAATTTTGATTAAATGGGGGCTAAATTCTTAGCAATGTGAGATTTTAATTGTGGGAAAAAAATTTTAAATAAAGATAAATTAATAATACTTAGATGTAAAAATGCAGGTAAGACAATAAAATTTAAAAGAAATTTAGTGATTCTTAGAATTAAGTTTTTGCTAAGGGAATTAAATTTAATAAATTTTTAACTTATTTTTTTCTATATGATTTAATCAGTTTCCCAGCATTTAGGAGTATAAAATTGGGTATCCCATCCTCCTCCTAAAGCTTTGATCAAACGAATTGTTGAAATATATCGCTCACCTAGTACAATAACAGTATTTTGTTCTGTTTCCAGAAGAGTGCGTTCAGCATCAACAACGTCTAAATAATTAATAAGACCTCTTTCGTAGCGCATTTGAGATAATTTAAGGGTTTCTTTTGCAGCTTTCACACCAGCTTCTAATGCTTCTGCTTGTAAGGCTTTTTGACGGAGATTAACTAATGAATCTTCTACATCTTGAAAAGCAATTAATACATTTTCTTGATAATTAGCTAGAGTCTCTCGAAAACGAGATTTTGTGAAAGCTAAGTTGGCGCAATTTCTTCCTCCATCGAAAACAGTTTGTACCAGATTCAAACCAATTTCCCAAAGCCTAGCTTTCCAAGAAATTAAAGAGTGAACAAACGGGCTTTCAAGTCCAAAACCCGCATTTAAATTCATTGTGGGAAAAAAAGAAGCATAAGCAATTCCAATTTCCGCGTAGGAAGCTGCAAGATTTCTTTCAGCTTCCGCAATGTCTGGTCTTCTGTAAAGAAGTTCAGAAGGAAGCCCCGTTGGGATGGATGGTGGAAGAGCGTTAATAGGGTTAAATTTGATAGAAAAAACAGTGGCGGGGGTTCCGGTTAAAGTTGCAATAATATTTTCTTGTAAACTTCGAAGACGTTGGATGTTGGCAAGATCTGAGCGAGCTCTTGCAAGCTCTACTTCAGCTCGACTGACATCAGAATAAACAATTAAACCAGCATTAAAGCGTGCTTGATTAATATCAAAAGCTTTTTGTCTTGCTTCAATTGTTCTTTGTAAAATTGCTTGTTGAGAATCTAAATCACGCAATTGGAAGTAGTTTGAAGCAATATCAGCTGTTAACGTTAGTAAAATGCTTAAATAAGCTTGAGTAGATGCTTGAGATCGAAAAATAGCTGATTCATAGGTGTTGGTTAGCTTAGACCATAAATCTAATTCGTAGTTAAAATCAAAGGATAAAAAATATTGAGATTGAATACCTCGAACAGTCTGAGGTAAATTGCTGAACATCGCATCTTGAGGGTTGTTTTGCTGGGAAGAGGGAATCGCATTTGCAAGGGCATTTTTTTGTAACATTCCAGATCGTGCATAAGAAGGAGAAAAATTGACAGTAGGAAACAGAGATGCTCGATCCATACGAGCAATTGCCCGAGATTGTATCACCCGTTCGAATGCTGCCCCAAGAGTATGATTTAATTCTAAAGCCTGCTCTTCTAACTTATTCAAAATAGGATCATCAAAAATTTCCCACCAGTAATCTAAATCTTTTTTTGATTGTTCGAAACGTTGCTCTTGATTAAAACTTGATGTTTCTTCTTTTGCTAAATTGGAAGGGTCTTCATTAACGGAATCCTTTTTCCATTTTTCAGGGGGGCTTATCTTACTTGCATTTTTCCAGACCTGAGGAGTCGTTATAAGAGGGGCTTGATATGGGGCAATTAATCGGCAACTTTGAAAGCTTACACAAATCAACAGTAGAATTAAAAAACGATTTAAAGTGGAAAAAATAAAAAATTTGATATATTGCATGTTTAACTTACGTTTCCGAGTTCGTTTATAGATTTGTTTTGGTTACTAAAATTACGTTTTGGAAATGGTTAGGTGAGCAACCAATTAATGAAATTAACATATAAAGGAAATATAGTTTTGTAAAAAGTCTATTTCGCGGAAAAACAAAATTTAGGTTTAAAAACATCTAAAAAAATTTATCGATGACAAACTTCGATGACACATTTTTTTTCAGCAAGTTCATCGATTAACGCGGATAAACTTTCGCGATTGTCTTTGTCTAAATTAGCGTCCCATTCGTCAAGTAAAAGAACATCGACATCAACCTTGTCAATAATTTCTAAGAGCCTACTTCGTAAAGACTCGCCTGTAGAATATTTATTTGTCTCAGAAATGAAGCTTAGTTGGTTTTGTGTCGGGAGAAAAAAAGCTCGGTCGCAAAGAGCATTTTTTACAAGCATAAGGACTGTTGACTTTCCAGCTCCATTTTCACCTCTTAATGTAATTCGACCAGATTGTTGAGTGAAAGTTAACAAATCTAAGTGAGAATTTAAGGTTGGAGGGACTGATAAAGACACATGGTCAGTTTTAGGTAAATTAGAAGCATCTAATTTAATTTTTGACCATTTGATTTTTTTCTCCATCATTTGTTGAGCATCAGTAGCGGGTTGAATGGTTTTATAAATTGATAGTAGCTTACTCTGATGCATTGTCCAGCGGAAAATTAAGCTAAGGGTTTGATAAGTATAAGATAAGATATTAAAAAGAATAGGGAGAGTGACTAAAAATGCTGTTAAATTAGCTATGCTATGACGATTTGTGTAAACATGGTAAACAACAACGATAAGTGAAGGAATGCAGGTCAGTAAAGAGATAACAATTGCTAAAACTTGATCAAATCGCTCTAAATCTACGTTCTTTTGCAAACATCGATTTAAACGTTGAGTTGTTCTATCTTCCCACAATTTAAAATTATACCAGTTGCCTAATAATACATTATCCCACGCAGCCAATAAAGATTGATAAAGATCTATACGGGCTGTTAAAGCTTTTTTTGTTAAACGCCTTTGCAAGCGTCGTTTAGCTTTCATCACAACCAAAACTGTTAAAACACTGATAGTATACGCTAGTCCAAACAAAGGCTCGACGACAATTGACAAAGCAAAGATGTTAAAAAATACACTGATCACATAGGCATACAAATCATAAACATAATCGATTAAAGTTTGTAAAGCGTTGGGAGCTTCTGCTGTTAGGATAGAAAGTTTTTCCTCTCTTATTCCTTTATTATTCCATTCACCAATTTGATTGCGATTAGACGAGACAAATGCATTGATGAAAGAGCGTTGAGCTTCCTGGCGCCAAGAAATTTTTATAATGCTCGCCATACAACCGGGAATATAGGGAAATACTAAGGAAGTAAGATAGATAAATAAATAAGAAAAAAAAGCTTCTCCCGCTGTAATTTTTTTAACAATTATTACTAGCCAAATTGTTGATGAAGCTTCGATAAGTTGTTGAAAAGTGAGGAGAGCAAAGCATCCAAATGCCCAGCGATTTGTTAAAAGGATCCAAAATTGCTTAAGTGTCTTCGGAGTAGATGAGGAGGTATTAAACATAAAATGTTTTGCTAAGCCGCTGTTTAAATGTGTTTTTATTTAGAATCTTTCAAAAAAAATTATATAGAAAAATTAAAATAATAATTATATATTTATGCTTGTTATTATCATTTCTTCCTCTATTAAGTTCTATAAAATATTTAGCTATAACGCTTCTACCACAAAATTTTATAAAGTTATTAGCTTATTGAAAATAATGACAACAACACTTTATCATTCATTCAACTTATCGACAAGATATGATTTAAAATTTTAATTATTTAATTATCAAATACTTACGACTATCTTTTTTGAAACATAATAATTTTATTTTTAAATTTTTATATTAATAGTTTTGCCTACTTCTGCCCCTTTTTTGTGCCTTTATATTTCTTTAAAACATAGATAATTAAATAATTAATTTAACAGTGAATGTTTTTATCAAATTATTTATATGTGAAATATTATTTATTAATTAAAAATTAATTTAAATAAATTGACATTTAATTATTTATTTAAATTTAAATAATATTAACA